>PBYL01000019.1 GCA_002729595.1 Thalassovita sp.
GTTTATATATGCTTAAAGATGCGGATCATGTAGACAACCACACAATGGTTGATCACTTGAAACCAAACTCTTACAGCAATGAGCTTTATAAAGGTGTGATGGATGGTAAATCTACAGGTGTATTTAACGGTAAAATTTATGTTCGTAAATACGCTCAAAAAACAAATGCATTCCAAGAGAATAAAAACATTTTACTCTCAGAAAATGCTACAGTAGATACTAAACCACAGCTAGAAATCTGGGCAGACGATGTAAAATGTTCACATGGAGCAACAACTGGAGCACTAGACGAAGAGCCGATGTTCTATTTAAGATCTAGAGGGATTGGAGAAGATAAAGCTAGAGCATTATTAATGAATGCATTTGCTGCAGATGTTGTATTGAGAATTAAGTCTGAAGCTTTCAGAACTCATATAGAGGAACTAATTACCAATAGACTAAGTACTGAATTTTGATATAAAGGTTAAACACGGTGTGTTAAACATATCAAAATCACCAAATACCTTTAACCACAATCTCTAAGCAACAGCCCCGTATTAACGGGGCTTCCTTTTTTATGCATATTTAGCCGACATTGCATTTTCAATCGCATTCTCCGCCTGAATTAGATGTCTTTGTTCGTGAGCTACAAAAAACCTAAAAACATCTCCTACTTTTAATCTAAGAATTGGCCCTACAAGAGATGTAATTTTCACTTTATTTAAATCTATCCCCCTACTTTTTTCTAGTAACTCAAGTAACTGTCTTTTTTGCTCTATAAAATTGTCTAAGACTTTTTGAGCATCTAAATCTGATGAGGCATACTTGGTAGATGGGTTAACCGAGCTAAATGTTTTTACTTTAGTATGAATACTACCATCGCTGTGGGGTTTCATAGCGGTGTACATATAATTACCCACTAGACCAGACTTAAACGCTGTATTGATAGATGAACTCTTTTTAACATACTTATCCATTTCTTTTTCAATTTGAGGAAGATAATATCTACCCACCATATTTAAATGTTCTATGCATTCTAGTGCACTCCACTTATTTTTTGCAGGCTTTAAATTTAAAATCTCCGCATCTATCTCACTAAATTTTGTATCAAACTGAGAAATTATAGAATTTACTTCCTTTTCGAGCTCAGAAATTAAGGTTTTGCTATTGAATCTCGGCATAATTATATCTTTTTGCATAAAAGTAATTTAAGCAGAAAATTAAAAACTTGACCTGCATCAATTTTAAATATCAATAAAGCCCATGACGGCTGTCATATTGATTTTAAATTAATTATTTTTTTTTAGAACCAGATATAAACAATAAGTTTACTCCTTTATAGCAACCATCTATAACCGATTTAGATAAATAACAGATAATAATGATTACTGACATAAAATTAGACACTATTGCTGAAGCAATTGAAGCCATAAAGAATGGAGAGATTGTAGTTGTGGTAGATGATGAAGACAGAGAAAACGAAGGTGATTTTGTATGTGCTGCCGAGAAAGTAACACCTGAGATCATCAACTTTATGGCAAAAGAAGGTAGAGGGTTAATTTGTGCACCTTTAATGGAATCGCGCTGTAAAGAATTACAGCTTACTCCAATGGTAAGCAGTAACACTGCGGTGTACGATACTCCTTTTACTGTTTCTATAGATTTAATTGGTTATGGTTGCACCACTGGTATTTCTGCTAGTGATAGATCGAAAACCATTCAGGCTTTAGTAAATCCTGCAACAAAACCGGAAGAATTAGGCCGACCTGGACATATATTTCCTTTAATTGCTAGAAATGGTGGTGTTCTTAGAAGAACAGGACATACAGAAGCTGCAATTGATCTGGCTAGACTTGCAGGTTTAACTCCTGCAGGTGTTTTAGTTGAAATAATGAATGAAGATGGCACCATGGCAAGGTTACCAGACCTTAGAAAAGTAGCTGACAAGTTCAACCTGAAACTGGTAACTATAAAAGACTTAATTCAATATAGATTACACCACGACTCACTTATTTCTAAAGTATCTTCTACTCCATTCCCAAGTAAATTTGGAGATTTTACTTTGCATGCCTACAAGCAAAATGGCTTTGAAAACTTGCATATTGCTATGGTTAAAGGCACTTGGAACGAAGATGAGGCTATTCCTGTAAGAGTTCACGCATCCGATATCTTAGAAGATTTGTTTGGCTTTACCATGAATAACAGAGGTGGAATTCTTCAAACATCTATGAAGATGATCGATAAGATTGGTAAAGGTGTGGTGCTGTACATTAATAACCCTGATGACAAATACGAAACGCTAAGCGAGCGACTAGATAAAATAAGAGGATTGATTAATTCTGATGATGACGAGTCTTCTATCACTTCCATGAAAACTTGGGATTATGGTATTGGAGCTCAAATTCTAAGAAGTTTAGGAGTGAGTAACATGAGGCTTATCACCAATAAACCAAAGAAAATGGTTGGACTGATGGGTTACGGTCTTAAAATTATCGACAATATTCCAATAGAAGATATTTAACGCTCATTATGGCTTTAGCAAATCAAACAACAGCTCCAGATTTTACTTTGCCTTCTACTAGTGGAAAGGACTTTTCTCTTTCTAATGATATGGCTGGTAAACCTTGCATTATCTATTTTTACCCGAAAGATTTTACAAGAGGTTGTACCAAAGAAGCTTGTAGTTTTAGAGATACCCACGAAGAATTTAAAGGATTAGATATTGAAATCTTTGGCATTAGTAAAGATTCGATACAAACTCATTTAAAGTTTAAGGAGGAGTATCAATTGCCTTTTGATTTGCTTTCAGATAAGAAAGGAGATGTCTGTAAAAAATATAAAGCACTTATCCCAGTAATAGGTATTCCTAAGCGAATCACCTATTTACTGGATAAAGACCATAAGATTGTAGCATCTTTTGATAATATGTTTGATTTTAACGGCCATATCAAGGAAATGATAAAGCAAGTTAAGGCTTAAAGCTACTCTATAAGAGCTCCGCTAGCTATTTTCTTTTTCAGCAAGTCTTCGTTTTCTGTACCACCATTTTCTAATGCAATTTTCCATTGCTCCATGGCTTTTTCTTTATTGCCAGTTTTATACAGCACATCACCATAATGCTCTGCTATGGTACCATCTTCTGAGATTGAAGCTGCTTTTTCAAGATAACTTAAGGCATCTTTATATTTTCCGTTTGCATATAATATCCAACCATAAGTATCTAAGTATGTAGGATTACTAGGCTCTTTATTAATGAGTTTTTTACCCATTTCCATTGCCTTATCCAATTTTACTTTTCTTATAGAAAGATAATAGGCATAATTATTTAAGACCTGTATGTTCTCCGCATCGTAATCTAAAGCCTTCTCATAGTACTCATCAGACTTATCGTATTCTTCGAGGTAATGATAAACATCTCCTAACTGAGCATCAAACTGAGCAACTAATTGTGGATTATTTGCAAACATTTTACCTGACTCTAACATCTCACGAGCCATTTCATAATCTTTTTTCATTACATAGCCCAAGCCAGAGAAAAAGTACAACCTTGGTTGATTTGGGAAAAACTCTTGTGCATCTTCTGCGTGACCAATTACAGCTTCGTAATCTTGAAGCTCCCAATCGATATTCAATACCTTTTGCCAAGTATCAAAAGCATCACCATCAATTTCTAAAGCTTCTAAAAAGATTTTTCTGGCTTCTTCTTTATTTTGCTCAAAAAGTAAGAAATCTCCGTATAAATTTTTAGCTACAGCTGAGTTTGGATGTGTTTCAACCAAAATTGCCGCTAAATCTTTAATTCTTTCTGTTGAGTTATTTTTTACAGCTTCTTGCTGGTACATTCTCAATATTTCAATCTTTTGGTCTACATCTACCAAATTACTTGAGAATGTCTCTTCAATCATCTTATCTGCAACTTCATCTTTGCCTTGCACTTTATACACTCTAGCCAACATCAACTTAGCCTCTTCATCTTCCGGATGTGTCTCAACAACTTGCTCCAACAATACAGAAGCTTCGTCAATTTTATTATTAGCTAATAACAACTGAGCTTGTGAAGTAATAAACCTACTTTCACCAGGATAAGCTTCTACCAACTTCTCTCCTTCTGTTAATGCTTCGTCTGTTTTGCCCAGTTTTAAAAACACTCTTTGTTTTTGGCGGATAATCAACTCACTTACTCCAAATTTATCTTCAGATTTATTATAAGCAGCTATGGCTTTATCGTAGTCAGGAATGTATAAATAAGCTGAAGCTAGGTTGTAATAATTTTCTTCTGAAGGACTCACGTCTGTGAGTTTCTCTAAAGTTGCCGCAAGTGCTTCGTAGTCTTTATTTTGCCTGTGGATTTCTGAAATAAGCACATAGAAATATTGATTTTTTGGATCAAGCTCTACTGCTTTTTTCGCAAATTTTAATGCTTCTTCGTAAGATTCTAGTTTAAAATTTGTATCGGCAATTTTGTACAGCGTAGTTGGATTATTCTCTTTTAATCGATCGCTTTCTTCAAAGAGAATCAGTGCTTTTTTGTAATCTTCTAATATGAAATGCTTCATACCCTCAGAAAACAGATACTCAGCCTGATCGAAACTTATCTGCTCTGTATTTTCTACAAGGCCCTCAACCACTGAAATGTTTTCATCCTCTTTTTCCTTCTTTTTCTTTTTTTGTGCCTGAACAGAAGTTATTAAAGTAAGTTGAGCAAAAAATAAAATAACTAAGAGGCTGACACTTTTTCCCATAACAAAAAAATTAGAAATATATCCGGTCCTGATATTATATAACAAATCTGCGTCTTAATAATTTAATAAACAAAGCAGTTTTTTAGATAACGTAAACGACAGGCAATAATCTATTTACTCTTTAATATAGCTATATTCTCCGAGACTAATCGTTTTTTCTCTGCCTTCGTAAGACGAATGACAATTCAATACTGAAGACACCAGTCTTACATTTTTTACCAGAGATTTTTCAGCAACTAGAGAATTCTCGATAATAGCACTTTCTATAGTACTGTTTTCCTCTACAGAAACATTAGGGCCAATTACACTATTTGAAATTACTACATTTTCGCCAATATAAACAGGGCTTATAATAACAGTATTTACAATATTAGCAGTATCAGCAATATTTTGGTGTGATTTAAAGTAGCCAATAATATTTTTATGCACCTGTAAAAAATCGGAATGTGATTCACAAGAAATTAGATCGTCTACAACTCCGGGTAAAAACTTTTCACCTTTTTTCTGTAATTCAAGTATTACGTCATTCAGATCATAGGTAATTCCTTCTTTAATCTGATTATCCATTAAATATTGTAATATTTCTGGTATTTCTTCAGCTTTATTGAAGTAACAAATGCCCACCGGCGAAAGATCAGAGACAAATTCTGGTGGTTTTTCAAAAAACCCAGTAATTGTATTATTAAGTTCCACTTTTGCTACTGTATGTTCAGAAGGATCTATCACTTTTCTTACAAAGCAAACATTGTCATTTAAGTTATCTAGGTTGATATTACTTTTAAACCAGATGTTAGAAGGAACAATTAAAACTTCACCTTTTAATGAGTCTGCTGCAGCATGTAAAGCACTTAGAGGAGTCGTATCTTGCAGACTGGTAAATATGTTTGTTTTAAGCCCAAATTTAGTAGCTATCTGCTTAAGTGGAGCATGGTATTTTGAAACTGCCGAGGATGTAACAAATATTACTTCTTCAATTGGTCTTTCAGAAAGTGATAAAA
This sequence comes from Thalassovita sp., assembly GCA_002729595.1. Classification (GTDB taxonomy): domain Bacteria; phylum Bacteroidota; class Bacteroidia; order Cytophagales; family Flammeovirgaceae; genus Chondrinema. The sequence continues at coordinate 5,720 of PBYL01000019.1, forward strand.
TCTCTGAAAGCAGATATTCCATCATGTATTTGCCCCCACACTTCATGAGTGCTACGGGAGTCATATGTTTGTGTAAATAAGGACTTGCCAGTCTGTTACTTATAAGTAAGATAACTTTCATACAGAATTAAAATAGATAGTATAATCCTTTTCTATAGCCTAAAATTATTGAATAATTTATGTTATTGGCTCTTTGTTTAAGATGAAACTATATTTTTTTAAGGATAAATGAGAATTTGCTTTTATGAACAAAAAATAGCAAAGCTAAAAATGATATTGCCAATAGGTTTTTATATATCAATTCTATAAAAATTCCAGACTCATTTATCTGAATTATACCTAAAATTACTAATACGGTTAAAATTAGACTTTTTAGTGAAGATGACAAATTGTAGTTGATAGGATAATATTTCATTCCCCACAAATAACTCATTACACATATGCTAAAATAACAAAGCAATGTAGCCCATGCACTTCCCATATAACCTATTACTGGAATTAAAAAGTAGTTTGCTGTAATTGTAATTACCGCACCAATCGCAGACATGTAAGCACCATATTGTGTTCTGTCTGTCACTTTATACCAAACGGCCAAGTTATAATAAACACCTTGAAAAAGATTGGCAAATAATAATATTGGCACAATTCCCAACCCTACCCAATATTCCTTGTTTGGTACCATTATCATACTTAGAATATGAATATTGGCAACAACCAATACAATTACTACACAGCAAAAAATAATAAAGTAATCTAAAATGCTTGCATAGGTTTTGGGTGCATTTTTATCTTCTGCTTGAGCAAAAAAGAATGGCTCTGCGGCATATTTAAATGCTTGTATCGACATAGTGATAAAAACAGATAGCTTATAACACGCTGAATAAACCCCTACTGCCCACTGATTAGGTTCACCATCGTAAAAGCCTTGTGGCAACCAATACTTTAATAAGATTCTATCTGAAGTTTCATTAATTGCGAAGGCACAACCAGCAAACATGATGGGCAATCCATATTTATAAAATGGCTTTAAATCTCGAAAGTTGAGTTTGAATTTAAATTGCAAAAATGCATCATACTGCAATGGGATAATCATCATATTAGCAATTACATAAGCTAAAAATGTATAGCCCAAGCCTAATTCTGGATCATAAAAAACATTTATTATTGGTTGGAGCCCAACAAAGTACTTCCCTTCGTAAACATCTCTACAGAAATATAGAAAAAACACATTTAGCAGTAGAATTAATATTGCATTTAATATTTTAATCGATGCAAACTTTACAGGCTTTTGTAGTAATCTCAATCGTGCAAAAGGAAGGGCAACAATAGCATCAATGGCAAATAAAATCACAAGCCATTTCACAAAAATACCTGCATCTGGATAGCCTAATGCAACTGCAATATCATTAGACAAATAATAAAGAATACTCGAAAATAGAATACTAGTTAATAATACAGAGGAAAAAGCTGTATTAAAGCAATATGATTTATCGGCACCTTTTTTAGAAGCCAGCCTAAAAAAAGCGGTTTCCATACCATAAGTATAAAGCACATTTGCTACCACAGCATAAGAAAAGAATTCAGAAATTATTCCGAAACTATCTGGTGCAAAAATAGATACATGTATGGGAGTAAGTGCATAACTGATTAATCTTACTAATATGGTTGTACCACCATAAATAGCAGTTTCAGATGCTAGTTTGCGGATCATTCACCAGCCCGGTTTAATAAAAAATTAGAAATAATATGTAAACTTCGAACTATATTATTTCCCTTTAAAAGATGGCTTTCTTTTATCTATAAACGCAGAAACACCTTCGTTAAAATCTTCGGTTTTACAGCAGTTACCAAATGCATTTGCTTCAGTTTGATAGCCATCACCATCTTTATAAAATGCATTGATGCATTCAATTGCCTGAGAAACAGCTAGACCAGCTTTATTAAGAATTTTATTTAGTATTTCTTCTGCCTTAATAATTACTTCTTCTTTTGGAACAACATGGTTAACCAAACCTATTTTAAGCGCATTTTCAGCAGTAATCATTTCGCCAGTTAATATAATTTCCATGGCTTTAGCTTTACCAACCAACATTGGCAGTCTTTGCGTACCACCATAACCTGGAATTATGCCTAGATTTACTTCTGGTTGGCCAAATTTAGCTTCGGAACCAGCTACTCTTATATGGCAAGCCATGGCTAACTCACAACCTCCACCTAACGCAAAGCCTTTAATTGCAGCAATTACTGGTTTAGGGCAATTTTCTATTTTAGCAAATACTTCTTGTCCGTCTTCTGCGAACTTTCTCCCATTCATGTAATTGAGCTCTTTAAACTCCGTAATATCAGCACCCGCAACAAAAGCTTTTTCACCAGCTCCTGTTAAAATTACCCCTTTAATTTCCGTCTCATCGTACACTTTTTGGAAAGCTCCATCGAGATCTTTAATCGTCTGCTGGCTTAAAGCATTTAATTTATCTTCACGATTAATGGTTATTGTTAAGATACCACCGCTAAGATCTAACTTTAAAGTTTCGAAACTCATATTTATCTTTATTTACTAATTTCTATGTTCAAATTAAACAGAAAGACAACTACCAATTACTATTTAAAAAATTAATTATATGATAAAATTAAATGTTCAATATTTAGTAATAATTCTTTCTATTTTGCGCAAAAGTAAGCATCTTAATTAAATTCTTTAGAACTAAAGAGTTTTTAAGAGCTTATAACTTACTCCAATTTAAATTGTATTTATAAAAACTTCTATTTTTCAGAGAAAATCTTAATACCTTTACATAATAAAACAGAATTTGTTGAATAAATAAGAAGAAAACATGATGGAAGATATTCAGTCTATCAAAAGTTGGGATGTAATTAGGGATGTTCCATTCGCTATTGCCGGACCTTGCAGTGCAGAAACCGAAGAACAATTATATACCACATGCAAAGGAATTAAAGAGCACGATATCACTATGTTACGTGCTGGTATCTGGAAGCCAAGAACAAGACCAGGTTCATTTGAGGGTGTTGGAGAAGTTGGTTTACAGTGGATGGAAAAAGTTAAAACAGAGCTTAATATGCCTGCTGCTGTTGAAGTAGCAAATGCAAAGCATGTTGAACTTGCACTTAAATACAATATGGATGTATTGTGGATTGGTGCTAGAAGTACTGTAAACCCATTTACTGTTCAAGAGATTGCTGATGCATTACAAGGAGTTAATATTCCTATAATCATCAAAAACCCGATTAACCCAGACCTTGCGCTTTGGAAAGGTGCCATCGAGAGAATTTACATGGCAGGTATTAGACAAATTGCAGCTTTACACAGAGGGTTTTCTTCTTTTGAAAAAACAAAATATCGTAACGTACCTATGTGGCAAATTGCAATTGCATTAAAAAGCGATATGCCTAATTTACCTTTATTGTGCGATCCAAGCCATATTGGTGGTACTAGAGACCTTATTTTGCCTATCTCTCAGAAAGCTATCGATTTAAATTACGATGGTTTAATGATAGAAACTCACTGTGATCCAGACAACGCATGGAGTGATGCAAAACAACAAGTAACTCCAGAAAGACTAGGAGAAATTCTTGACTCTATCAAAATCAGAAAAACTACTTCTGATAACCAAGAATTTAACAGCATACTTGAAACAATGCGTAGCCAAATCGACCACGTTGATAGAGAAATTCTTGAAAACATGGCTGCTAGAAAAGTGCTTGTAGACAAACTTGGTGAGTACAAAAAAGAAAACAATGTTACTGTTTTTCAATCTGACAGATGGTTACAAGTATTTAAAACTCGTGCAGATTGGGGTACTCAACTTAACCTTGATACAGAATTTGTAGGCAAATTGTTCAAATTAATACACGATGAGTCTATCAGACTTCAGAGCAAGGTAATGAATGATAAAAAAGAAAAAATTTCTAAATAATTTTTTAAGTTAACATACTAACATAAAGTACTGCATATATAAGCAGTACTTTTTTATTCTTATTAAATGAATATGAAAGCTGTTGAAGTTGCTCCTAATGTATTGGTTTACAAATCATTAGATCATTCAGTTTTTGATTTTCTAAAAAATTACAGCAAGGTATGCTTGCTGGCCGATGAAAACACAAAGAAACACTGTTACCCATTAATCAAAGAATATTTACCGGCTAACCACACTGTATTTCAGATCGAATCAGGAGAAGAAAACAAAAACCTAAAAACCTGTGAATTAATCTGGCAATTTCTAACCGATGAAAGTGTCGATAGAAAATCTATATTAATTAACCTAGGAGGAGGTGTAATTGGCGATATGGGTGGTTTTTGTGCAGCAACCTTTAAAAGAGGTATTGACTTTGTACAAATGCCCACTACCCTATTATCTCAGGTCGATGCCAGTGTTGGTGGTAAATTAGGAATTGATTTTAAGGGTTTTAAAAATCACATTGGCGTTTTTAAAATGCCTCGCAAAGTGGTTGTTTATCCTAATTTCTTAAATACACTTACAGACAGAGAATTAGTTTCTGGCTATGCAGAAGTGGTTAAGCATGCTTTAATTAAAGATAAAGATCACTGGAAACAGTTAAAGAAAATTGAAGATCTAAATCAGATTGAATGGGATGTAGTAATACCTCACTCAATTGAAATTAAAGCTGATGTTGTAGAAGAAGATCCATTTGAATATGGAGTTAGAAAAATCTTGAATTTTGGCCATACAATTGGACATGCTATAGAAAGCTATTTTCTTGAAAAAGGAGAAAACAAGCTTTTACATGGTGAAGCCATTGCAGTTGGTATGATTTGCGAAAGTTACCTCTCTTTAAAAAAGGATTTGATTGATGAACATGTTCTTAATAACATTAATAAACATTTCAACACGATCTTCCCTATTGTAAGTTTTACAGATGAAGATATTGAACATATTTTGCCATTGGTAATTCAAGACAAGAAAAACTCTCATGGTAAAATAAATCTCAGTATTCTTAAAGGAGCAGGAACTGCAATTTACGACCAAGAATTTTCTCTAGAAGAAATTAAAGAAAGCATTAATTATTACAGAGAAAACATTCCTGCTTTGAATAAAAACTGATAGATTTTTTTAAATCTGATAAAAACATAACATCCTGATTCCTACCAAAAAGAATCAGGATTTTTTTTTAACCATAACATACTAACCTATAAAGCGCATCATAACAAATATTCATAATATTTAAGTAGCACATCTTTAGCAAAAAATACAATCCTACCTTTTTGTATACAAATTTTCATTTCTTGACGTAAAGTAAGAGAAAACCATTCCTTAAAATAAAGAATTTAACACCAGCAGTTTTAAACTTCTGGTTAAACCTGCTTTTAACTAACATTTCAGAAATAATTGCAGTCTGATAAGCTGCTTTATGTTCAGTATAAAAATATCTTCGATGAAAGCTATTGCCACTACTAAAAATCTATTTATCAAATTAATTTTATCTTTTACGATTCTCAGCAATTTTACTATTCAACTACATGCAACTGAAATTAATAAGCCAAAAGACAAAGCTCCTTTTGATTTAGAGTGGTGGAAAGGTCTTGATGAAGAATGGAAAAAAATATTTTACACAACGCTAGATTTAAGTGATACAGCGGATATCACTCCCCATCTCGAAGAGATTTCAAAGTTAACTTCTTTAAACTGCATGAAAAGCAGAATAACTACACTTGAGCCAATATTAAAACTAGATAGTTTAACAAAGCTCAACTTAATGGGTAGTTCGATTGAAGACATAAGTGCATTGGCTAAACTCAAAAATCTAGAAAAGGTAAATTGTACTTATTCTAAGGTTCCTAAAGAAAACATAGAAGCGTTTAGAACAGCAAATCCGACAGTTACAGTTTACCCAGTTTTATATAATGATTGGTGGGAGGCACTTGACGAACCTTGGAAAAATGTTTTTAGAGTTTCTGCAAGAATAAAAGATGAACCTAGTCTATTAGATTTAAATAGAATCTACGACATGGGTAGATTAATATGTACAGGTAATGGTATAAATGAGTTTGAAATAACACACGTAATGCCATTAAAAGACCTAAAAAACCTTAGAATTTTATACATCACCAATTCTAATGTAGAGAGTTTAGAGCCGATTAAAGAGCTTACAAATTTAAAGGTCTTACACTGTGCCAGTTCTAAAATTACCAGTTTAGAACCAATTAAAAACCTTACAGAGCTAGAAGAACTTGATTGCTCATATACTTTTATTGAAAGCCTAGAGCCAATAAGTTTAATGAAAGAAATGAAAAGGCTCACACTATATGAAACAAAGATAAAATCTTTAGAACCTATTAAAGATTTTAATCAGCTTTTAGAATTATATATTTCTGATACACAAGTGGATGACATAAGTGTAGTTAAGAATTTTCCTGATCTAAAAAAACTGCACTGTGGCAATACAAAAATAACTTCGCTTGAGGCATTAAAAGATCACAAAGAGTTGATAGAATTAAAGGCATATGGAACTCAAATTAGTGATTTATCGCCTATAAGCTCTTCTAAAATGATGAACACCTTGAGTGTTTCATCAACAAAAATTAATTCTTTAAAAGATATTGTTGAACTAGATCGAATTAAAGATTTAAACATCGCTTCTACTGAAATTACTAATATAGATGGCATAGCCAACATGAAGTTATTAGAAGCCATAGATTTCTCTGATACCAAAGTAGCTGACCTAAGCCCTATTCAAGAAAAATTCAGGCTAAAATCTATTTGGTTTGCTTATACGCAAGTTGCTTCTCTAAAAGAATTTGAAAAGCTTAGAAAGCTAGAATATATAGACTGTACAGATACTAAAGTTGATAAACAAGATATTGAAGAATTTAGGAGAAGAAATCCTAATTGCGAGATCAATTAAATAACTGCAAGTTTAAATTGGATAAATTACCCTGAAATGTTTTAAAACTTTCAGGGTATTTTTTTAGATCACGAAGTTCTTTTTTGAGATAATCTGATAAAACTACTTTCGGCGAGATTTTAATTCCTTTACATTCAATATGATTGTAAACCACCTTTCCATCTTCTCCTGCAACTCTTGAGATTTCAAAATCACTATTAGGGAACTGATCTGTTTCATAAAAATCTCTGCCACTCACAAATAACATTAGATCATCTTCTACCTGAAATATAAAAGCTGGATCATCTAAAGACTTATTTTCAAAAGCTGCATAATCGTCAAAATAGCACTTATATACTTTTGCACAATCATTTTGAAGTGCTTGCATATATTCATCTATAGTAGAATCGAAAAACTTTTTATTATTAAAATAGCCCCATATTACAGAAAAGCCATAAAACACAATTAGTGCAATTGCGATCATAACCAACTTTAGTTGATCTTCTGAACCGAGAAGAAAAAATATAGCAAAGCCAGAAACAACGAGCAGAATGCTAGATGCTATGGTAAAAATAAAATGAAAGCGCTTTTTCTTTTCCACTCTTTCGAGTTCGGTAAATATGCTTTCTTTTTCGATTTCAGAAAGAGGTCTTTGTAAAACTTGAAACATAAGATGAAAAAATGCTTAAAAAAAAAGCCCTAATGGGCCTTTTTTAATCCTCTGTATTAGTATTCTTTAATTTTTCTTTAAGCTTATCCAAATCGCTCATACCTCCTGTTGGAGAAGCACTCGCCGATGAGGTAGTATCTTGCTGTGGATTAGATTCACTAGAACCTTCATTTAAATTCGCGGATGCCATTTTAGCTTTTAGTTTAGCTAAAGCATCAGAATTTGTATGTGCAGATGGACCTAATGCCTTATCAATTTCATCATCAATAGAGGTATTCATGTTATCTGCAATATCTCCATAAGATTCTGCCAAAGCTTCTTGCTCAGACACTTTTTCTCTCATTCGCTCTAATCTTGCAAGAGTGTCAGACGAATCTATTCTAGCAATTTGTTTATTTAATTTACTTGTAGCCTCACTAACTCTCGATCTAGCTTTAAGTGTTTTAAGTTCATTTTCCCATCCAACAATCTGATCTTTTAATTGCTGTACGTTTGTTTCCATTTTTCTCACCATTGGCTCATACTGTGTCACATTCTTTTTATGTGCTACTACTTGCTGAGCCATTTGCTCTTTACGCTCAAGAGCTTGAGAAGCTAATCTATCGGCATCGGCTGCTGAGATTTCGCCAGTTTCAGCTTTCTTTAATAGTAAGATAGCTTTGTTCTCGTACTCGGCTTCTCTTCTGGTAGAAACTTCTAATTCTTTTTTTGCTCTAATGTGCATTGCCTTCACCTCTGCTAAGCTTTGAAGGCTCTTATTCAAATCTTTTTTTAAATCTCTTATGCCCTGCTCCGTCATTTTAACCGGATCTTCCAATTTGTTCATTGCGGCGTTAGCTTCTGCAGAAGCAATTCCAAATAATCTTTTTAACCAACCAAACATATTATATTATGAATATTTATTTCTGAATTTATAAAAAACTGCGAGACTGATGAATATTAAGTTAGGCAGTTCTAAAATTAAAATATAAAAATTTTGACAGCAATTTATTT
>PBYL01000022.1 GCA_002729595.1 Thalassovita sp.
TATTCGCCCACTTGCCTAAGCTCAACAAAATTCTCGTTTAGCAAAGATTTGAATTTATGGAAATCTGATAGAAGGGAAGGATTATGGTTTTTTTGCGTGGTGGATAATTCCATTGTTTTTAGCATCACCAAATTTAAATAAGCGGTTAGTGTGCTGTAGTTAGTCCCATTTTTAAACTCGTTGTGAAACTGATCTAGCAATACAAACAATGCTGGGTTTTCATTAATATCAAATTTGATAGGTAATTTAAACAGTTGATTTAAAGTAACTGAATAAGAAGACATGGCTTGCTCTTTAAATAAAATTACGAAGCCTTCTGGTATTTGGCAGAAATCCCAACAGTGTACTTGGCCATTTCTTAAGAAAAAGCCGACAGGTGGTATTACTTCAAACACATCATCATCAATATGATGAACACCTGCACCTTTATTTAAAAATATAAGTTCGTGATAACCGTCGTGCTTATGCGGTTTGGTGGGCTTGATAACAGGTTTCATTCTAGATACCTTTATCAATAATTCATCTTCTATTTTTTTATTTACTTTGATATACATATCTGATAGTTGGTCTTAAATCTGTGCTATAATCCATACTAAATATAATTATAGCCATAGAATTATCTGTGATGTACAAACCTGTATATCATATTATTTTGAATGAAATGGATTTAAAAATGATTGATTTGGGTAGATAATTACCTACAAGATCTAGATGATGTGTTTATTAACCTCTCACATCATACAGTTCTCTAAGCATCACAGTTTTAATTTTTCTCTTCTTATTAAATGTGACATCTACTAGCTCTAGACTCAATTTTAGCATTTTTACTTTTTGTAAATAGTCTTCTATTCTCACAACATTTTGTGTGTCTTCTTTTTGAATTGTGAGTAGTGAACCGGCTTCGAGTTCGAATAGATTTACTGTGCTTTCTATATGTTTATTAGCTTCTGTACTTATGGTATTTATTGAAGTAATGGCATTGAGTGATGTGGTGAATTCTACAATTATTGCTCTTTCTTTTTTATTGTATTTGAGAATATCCACCGATTGTTGCGCATAAGTGGGTAGAATTGAGAGAGCAAATAAGGCAGTTAAAATTGTAAGTAATTTCATAGGGGCTATATTGAAAAATGTAGAATAATCTTGAATATAGCTAATTATTGGTACTGTTGCAAGCTTAGATAAATTGAGAAAGGAAAAAGCCCATCCTTTAATAAGGATAGGCTTGTGCATAAATTTTTATTTTTTGATTCGGGCTGTTAACTCTTCTCTAGAGATAATGATTTCTCTGCCAAGTGCTTTGTTATTTCTGAATGTTTGGGTTCTTAAATTCAACTCACCATTCGGAATTTCAAAAGCACCTTTGTACTCATTTCCAAAATTAACCGGGTATGTGTTATCTATCGTATAGTAGATTTTACTGTTAGGAATTGAGTTTGAAAGTTCGCAAAACATCTTTCCGTCTTTCTCATAGATTTTCACTTGTGGCTCGTAAACAGCTTTGCTAATGTTAGTACCAGTTGCATCAAATCTATCGAAATGTACCTCTGTTTTCTTTATAAAAGAATTCCAGTTTTTCTTTGCTTTAGGGCTCCACAATGTTTCTGATAAAGAAAGCGCTCTTGGGTAGGTCATATAAAATGCAAAAGGCATGGTAGGTATAACTTCTGTCCATAAGTTACCTTGACCACCCAAAATATATTGGGCATCTACACCTTCTGGTACAGGTTCAAACTCATACGTTTTCTCTAAACTTAATTTAGCATAAATCCAGTTTTCTACATTGTGATCTCCCTGAGAGTAATCTAAATAAGCAAATGTAGTTGGAGACATTACAACTGGATGTTCCATTTTTGCAGCTTTTATTCCGCCTTTCATTCCTTGCCAGCTCATTACTGCTGTGTTTTTAGCCAATTCTCCGGCAAGTATTTCGTCCCAACCAATCACTTTTTTACCCTTGCTTGTAATTATCTTTTCAACTCTACTTACAAAATAGCTTTGTAATTCTTCCCCATCAGCAATGTCGTGTTTTTTCATAAATTCTCTAACTGCTGGGTCTTCTTCCCAATAACCGTGATAGCATTCGTCGCCGCCCATGTGTATGTATTCACCCGGAAATAGCTCTGCTACCTCAGTAAATACTTTGTCTAAGAATTCATATACTTTTTCGTCTGATGGATTCAATGCATTTTCGACTAACATTTTAAAAGTGCCATCTCCATACCACTCAGAAAATTTATCTCCTGGGCTTACATATTTTGGTTTCTTGTCAGTCGCTAATTCAGGATAAGCTGCTAATGCTGCCATGCTGTGTCCGGGAACATCTATTTCCGGAACAATGGTGATGTTTTTATTAGCAGCATATTCGATCACATCTTTAATTTGTTCTTGTGTGTAGAAACCGCCATATGGAGTAGCTTCATCTGCTTTTGGTGTTGGTCTGGTTTCTCCAAATCTACCGAATCTCTCAACTCTCCATGCTCCAATTTCAGTTAACTTAGGCAAAGATTTGATTTCAATTCTCCAGCCATTATCATCAGTTAAATGCCAGTGGAAAACATTGAATTTATACTCAGCCATTTTATCGATGTATTCTTTTACTTCGTCTACTGTGAAAAAGTGGCGACTTACATCAAGCATTAAGCCTCTCCATTTAAATCTTGGATAGTCTGTAATGGTACAGCCTGCTATTTTTAATCCATCAGCCGGAGCAACTTCTGGTGTAGCAGGTAATAATTGCTTTAATGTTTGAAAACCGTTGAATATACCAGCAGCTTCATTTGCAGTTAAGCTTATTTCGCTTGCAGTAACTTTTAGAGTATATCCTTCGGTACCTAATTCAGTATTTTTTTTCTTATTCAGATTGATAGAAAGAGTGGGTGCATTGTTAGCTTTAGAAGTATTTATGCTAAAACCATCTACATATTCTTTAAATTGGTTTGCATACTCAATCGCTTCTTTATCTTTTGTAAGAACATTAAAAGCGAGATTGTCTTTAATAATTAACGTTTCTCCATTTCCATTGTAATTTACAGGTTCAGGTATTATTGAGTGCTGCGCCATAATAGTTTGGGCTACAAGGCAAAGCATAATTGATAATAATAGGTTTCTCATATTAGTTAATAGCTATTTAAATTTGTTTGTACGGTTGTAAGATAGACTTTTTCCATCTCTTAATTTTTTGCAACTTAAATCTAACTGTAAATCTTCAAGATTTAAATTGTTTAAAAGCTAAAATGTATGAGCAGTGATATTTACAGCCTGAAAGGATAGGAGGGTAGCAGAAATTCCACCCTCCATAAAATATATTTAATACTGCTTAGAAACTGGCTTATCAATGATAAACTTAGCCCCAAGAGTGACAATATGTGCTTTTAACCCAGTACTTCTTAGATAAGAATTATAATTTAAACTGATGTTTTTTAAGCCCAAACTCCCGATATGTCCTTTAGTGAGAATATCTGTATATTTTATGCCTAAGCCGTATTGATTAGCATAAAATGCCGAAAGGTCATAATCTGAAGTATAATATTGTTCGGTTGATACATGCTCTTCGTAAGGTGCAAAATACTTGGCCGCAGTTTGGGTATAAAATCTATAATTAGGATAAAAAGTAAAATAGCTTCCTAATTTAATGGGCAATTCTAAATTGAGTGTATGAGAAATTACTCCCCAATCGTCGAAATAGAATCGGTAATACGATTTAACAACGAACCTTTCATTTAGATAATAGTGATAGCGAAAGCCGACAGGAATTTTCATACGTCGGTCTGGCAATCGCTCTATATCATCTGCTAACTGGAATACATCTGTATTACTTGGGTCAGTATAATCACTAATGCTAGAAGCAGTACCTATATAATAGTTATCTATATCAGAAAAATATACCCGCTGCATCGGATTAGACAACCAGCCAGTTTGCATAATTAAATCTGAGAAAATGGAGAATTGCGAGTTCTTATTAACTATTTGCGAAAAGCTTAAAGATACCGAGTAAGTTCTTCGCTTGTCGGTAGTGATTAAGTAATTGTTTAGAGGGCTCCAAGCATCTGAGCTAGATTTATCAATCGCTTCTCCATCTGCATTTAAAATTTCAACATCACTAAAATAATCTGTATCCAAATCTCCCTGATTTTCTATATAAGTTTTAAGTTCGGTTGGAAATGCAGGATACCATTTATCTAAATATACATTTCCCTTTATTCCCACCTCTGTATTTTTATCGTTAAACTGTTTGCTCACTGCTAAACCAGCACCAAAAGAGCCATAGTCATACTCTTTAGATAAACTAATATTACCAGAGTACATGGTGTTACGATCGTCTGAAGTATGGCTATAAGAAAGCGAACCGCTTCGCCAAACATCGCTACGAGAAGCACCTGAAGAAGCTACCCAAGGAGAACCTACTTCACTCACTGTAGTTGAGCTTGAACTAGAACTGCTTGTTGTATTATTAGAATTACGTCCACCTCTAGTTCCTCCTCCTCCAGATTGCGATGCGCCTGAAACTCCCGAAACAGAAGAACTGCTGTAATTCCCATAAGATGATGATGCTGAACTAGAAAACGGATTTAGATTGCTGGATGAAGCAGACGTATAGGCTGAAATTGTGCCATCTATTGTCAATACATCGTCGTCGTTCAAAGGGATGGCTACATTTATATTAGTAGCAAAATCATTTAGCTTCTCTGTACCAATACCACCAGTTACCGCTGCATTATCACCATCTTGCGTATAGAAACTACTCAATAATTCAATCTCTGCGTTCTCTAATACCCGCTTTTTATATCCAGTATTGCTATTGTTACCTACGCTCGAAGAGGGGGTATTTTGAGCAAATAGTAAGGGCGTCGAAAAAAATAACACTAAAAAAATATATGTATTTTTCATGATTTACAATGTTAGTTACAACCACATCCGGCACCGGATTTACCTCCATTAGCTCCAGCAGCACCTTCGCGATATACCTGGAAACTGGTTTCAAATTTTTTATCGATTCGATCTGATAATGCCATATCAGGATCATTCAAGTTTACTTTGTTATATTCTTTTACTGCAGCACAAGAACTGCATAAAAAAACATACAAAATGATTGCAGTAGCAATTATTCTAGTTTTCATACTTGTTGATATTTATATGTTCTGATGTGTGTATATTTCCTTTATCGTCTATAATGATGCATTCGACATTTGGCAGTTGGTTTATTCTCTCTATACCAACTTCGCAGCCCATTACAAAAACAGAAGTTGCCAGAGCATCTGCCAGTTCTGCACTCGATGCAAACACTGTTGCACTGATTATACCATGTGAAGGATAACCAGTTCGAGGATCAATGATGTGGGTATATCGGATGTTGTTAAAAACAACATATTTTTCATAATTCCCAGATGTAACTACAGCACCTTGTGTAATGGGCACCAATGCAAATGCTTGATTTTTATTCAATGGGTTAGTTATGGCAACTTTCCAATCTTCTCCATTTGGTTGTTTTCCCCAAGTGTTCATATCGCCAGAAGCATTGATAATTCCAGCTTTTACACCTTTACTGATTAATAGTTTCTTAGCTTTATCAGCCGCATAACCTTTACCGATTGCTCCAAAGCCTATTTTCATTCCAACTTGTGGTAGAAAAACTGTGCTCTTTTCTTTATCCAATACAATCTTTTGGTAGCCTACATTTCTTACAGAAGCTTCTATAATATTTTTATCGGGCATTTCTGTCATGGAGCCATCAAACTTCCAAATCTTATCCATAGAGGCATAGCTAATATCAAAAGCACCATCTGTTAACTTCGAAATTACCATCGCGCGCGCTATCAAGTTAAAGAGTTCTTTATGAATCTTAACAGGCTTTATCCCCGCATTTTGATTGATTATTGAAGTTTCGGAATTAGCATCCCATGAAGAAATAAGCTTTTCGATACGGGTTATTTCATTAATAGCCGTATCGATATGCATATTGGCTTCTTGTTCGCTATTTGCCACCACAGAAATATCGAACCGACTACCCATAAGTTTTAAAGTGCGGGTATATATTTGTTGAGACTGAGCAGGTTGTTCAACATCTGTTTGTGACTTTTCTCCATAGCCTACAAGGTAGTAAGCTAATGCTACTAGAATTACTAAAATGCGCATATCCTCTTATTTAAGTTTATAGTACACAAACTAGCTTCTCTTTCAAAAAATGAATGCTCTCAATCCAGTAAGCCGATATAATGAGTTTTGTACTCATTATTCTGAGAAAATTCTCTATTACTGCTATGTATGCCGCAAATTATTAATCGGATTCTGTGCAGAAACTCTTATAGTATGAAGACACATGGTAATCATTGCAATAGATAAACTTATGAATGCAACAAGGCAATAAAGAAAGAAATTGAAAGGTACTTTTACAACAAATTTTTCTGTAATAATACTAAAAAAGAAAGTTGCTAAAGGTAGCGCAATTAATATAGCAAGCAGTACCAATTTGAGTAAGTTTTTAGATAATGTCCATATAAGTTCTGGGGTAGAAGCACATAATACTTTTCTAATGGCGATTTCTTTCGTTCTTTTAGAAGAAACCAACACAATCAGCCCAAATAAGCCAAGGATTGATACAATACTGACCAAGGTAGAGGCAAATGAAGCGATCATGCCTATTTGCGCGATATCAATGTAAGAGTTATTCATTTCATCTTCTACAAAAACATACTCAAAAGGATAGTTGGGTGCTACTTTGTTCCAAGCAGTTTGCAATGCAGCAATATTTTCTTGTATATCACCTGTGATCTTAAAAGCTAAGATATCGGGTGTATGTAGGGTATCCTTAGCTTGCAAAGGTCTTAGAATCAAGGGATTAATTTTTTGCTTTAAGTTTCTATAATGGAAATCTTTTGTTACCCCTACAATTTTCACATCTTCTTCACCTAGGTTAATGATGCTTCCAACGGGGTTTTCAAGTTGATATCTTTCCACAAATACCTGATTCACGATAACTGAGCTAATGTCTTCAAGGGTACTTGTTTCATTGAAATTTCTACCATTTACCATTTCTATTTGGTATAGGTCAATGAAATTTTCATCTATATAATTATAATGAAAGTATTGCCCTTCTTCCTCATTGTAATAGTAAGGCCAATAATTCCAGTCATTGTGTGAAAGGGCAGTAGTACTGGCTGCCATAAATGAGATACCGGGCTGTTTTTTTGTTAATTCAAAGAGGCTTTGAGAAAAGAATGTCTTTTTTTCTATCTCAACAGGGTTATCTACCAACACTATGTGTTCTTTATTAAATCCTGTTGATGCATTTTCGAAGGTATACACTTGCTTGCTGATCAACGACGCCAATACCACAAAAAACAGTGACACTGTGAATTGAGCAGTAATCAAAATATTACTAAAGGTACTCTTTCCGCCCAATTGAAAATTGTTCTTTAATAAATTTTGAGTGTTAAACTTGGCAATGTTGAAAGCAGGATAAAACCCGGCAGTAATGCCTGAAAATAGTGCTACTATAACATAAATTAGGATTGTATTTGTAAGGTATAAATTGGCAAATAAGATATTTATACCCGTAAATTCATTAAACATAGATACCAATTGATAAATGATTGGTAAACTAATTAATGCGGCGACCATAGCAGTTAAAACCGACTCGACAAGAAATTGGAATCTAAGCTGCGAAGTAAATGCACCATTCACTTTTCTGACACCTACCTCTTTTGTTCGTTTAAAGGCATTACCTATGGTGAGCGTAGCAAAATTCACACAGGAGATCAACAATATTATAAAAGCAAGTGACAGAAATACATATAATGGTGTGTTAACAAAATCTCCATCCGGTAAACCTTCCGCCCAAGACGATACTTTTATCGATTGCATCAGTGTAGAAAACTGGGTATCCTCTTCATAATTATTGAATTCATTGGCTAATAAGGCAGTAACATTTGCTTGTACTTGTGAAATGTCTGCATCTGCTCTTAGTTTGATAAAGTTTTCAAAAGGGTGAAAACTGTCATCACCCTTGAAAGTAAAAATTTTATTGGCATATACATTAGGGATGATAATATCGAGTTCAAACTTAGAATTGTATGCTTTTGAATCTAGCACACCACAAACTCTATATGTTTGTTCAAATGCATCAATTCTTATATTGATTTCCTGATTGAGCGGGCTTCTCTCTCCAAAATATTTTTGAGCTAGATCTTTACTTAATACTACCGAATTAAAGTCATTATGAAAATCACTTTTGCCCTCTTTAAAAGGAAAACTGAAGAAGTTGAAAAATTCAGGGTCAACTAACTGTATTTGTTCATGAAAGCTATTATCATCTCTTACTACAATACCATTTGTCCTACCATACTGAGCCACAGCTTCTAGCGATGGCAAACTACTTTCGCATTGGTTTGCAAAAGACTCCGATGTTAGTGGTGTGTAAATAGGGTCTTTGCTTGGACTGTCAATGCCTGCTACAATTCTATATATTTGGTCACTATCTGTATGAAAAAAGTCCTTGGTTGTCTTGGTTTGAAAGAGTAATAGTATAACAGTAAATATACTTATACCTACAGTAAGACTGAATAAATTGATTACAGTATATAATCTATTTCTAAGAAGGAATCTCCAAGAAATTTTAAAGTAATTCTTCCACATGATATGTTTAAAGTTTTAACCTGAAAATCAAATACATTGGTAAGATGCTTTTTCCCCCTCAGCGGTTACAAAATTTTATGAAATCGATAATCTAAAGGTATTTTACCTAGTTATGGGCGATATGGTAGAGATTACATTTACCAACTGTTAAGGATAATTGATGCATTAATTGAAAAGG
The DNA here is from genome assembly GCA_002729595.1 of Thalassovita sp. GTDB lineage: Bacteria > Bacteroidota > Bacteroidia > Cytophagales > Flammeovirgaceae > Chondrinema. The sequence goes on from PBYL01000022.1 coordinate 8,813, forward strand.
AATAGACCTATGATTTTTCTATATGCCTGATAGAACCAAGGTGGGAGAATAGAAGGAAGTTAAATTTCTACTATTTACTGATGCTTTAAACTTAACATAATCATATTTAAGCTCTTTTTATTTTAGTCAATACAGCAAAATTATTTTTATCGTTTTTAGTTAAGTGAATTCAATATGATTATCTATGAAATCTTATACCTATTTATCAAAAATTCCTTTACTAAAGAAAAGCTTCACTCTAAAAATATTATCAGTCACATTTCTTGGTATTCATATCCCACTTTTTGGAATTATAGGTTATCTACTTATTAATGAATTCCCTGTAAAAATGGCATTACTTATTGGTACGCTTACTTTAATCTTTACCTTAATTTCAACTGCTACTACCCTTATTATTCTTAATAAGTTACTAAAACCGATCATACTGGTAAAAAATTCTCTAAGTAACTATATACGGTTTAGTAAGATACCTGACCTTCCAAAAAATTATGCAGATGAGGTAGGCACATTATTACATGATGTTCAGATGGTGATTAACGTAGTAGAGAAATACAAAGAAGAACAAGAAAATATTCTCAATCTTTTAAACCACGATTTAATATCTCCAATTAACAGTACAATTGGTTCTATAGATTTAATTAAAAATAATTCTATGGATAATAGATTACTGGAGGCACTAGAAAGCAAATTGAATCAATACAGTGCGAGCTTAACTCGCTCAATGAACTATATTAAACTACAAAAAAATACCCTTGGAGATGAAAGTATTACCCTTTTACCTACAAATATTCTAAAACTCGTTGAGGATGCTATAGAATCATTTCAGTTTGATGCAACTCAGAAGAATGTCATTTTTGAAAAATTAATTACCACAGAAGTCTTGAATCTACCTCAAGTGGTTATAGAAAAAACACTTAACAATCTGATTAATAATGCTGTAAAATTCACTGAATACAATTCTACAATTACTATTAAAACAGATGTAGAAAATAATATGTTTAAACTTAGTGTAATAGACCAAGGAGAAGGTATTCCTGAAGACAAATTGCCAATTATTTTTGAATATAATAGAGCTTTAGTTAATGTGAAAAGCCATTTAGAAAATTCAAACGGCATAGGTTTGCATATTTGTAAAAAGCTGATGAACAACATTGGTGGTGATATTGTGGTAAAAAATAATTCTAAAAGCAGAGGTGCCATTTTTACTATTGAGTATTCGCTAGGCTGATCTTAGGTTTTAATGTTTTTATATCCTATAAAGCCTCTTTTAGTATAATCATTTTTTCATCGCTAATGACAAAACTTCTAGGTAAAGCTTTTAATTTTTCAAATGTTATTCGAGCCTTTTCTTTTTCTCCATTTTGTAAATAAAAGACCGCAAGGTTATAAAAAACTTTCACTTTGTTTTCCATTCCAATATTAAAACCACTAATAGTTTGCATAGCAGAATCTAATACCTCTAGGGTATATTCAATTTCTAAGGAGTTTGGCTCATAACTTTCAACTGCTGCAAGGTTAAGTAGTTTTGCCATTTGATAATTATCAATGATACAATAATAAGAATCATCATATTTAATAGGATTAGTACAAATGATTCTATCCATTTTAAGACTTAATGGAAAAATTAAAAGAAGACAGGCAATTAGTAACCTATAAGTAAATTTAAATCCTGTAAAAGAGAATTGATCATTAAAAAAAGTTTTATGCCATTTATCTGGAATTAGAATTTCCAATAAAGATTTTTTGCCATTTTTTAGAATTGAATAAACAAGAAAATCTTTTTGTAAAGTAAATGGGAAAATAGATTTTAACTCCTTTATCTTGGCCTTTTTAGTACTTTCTGAACTGTTACCAATAATTTGACAAATTAATAATTGCATTTTATGTGAATGAAAAACACTTTGATTCGAAAGATTTTTCATGTTATCTTCTAACAAATGAGCAATAGTATCTGCTATCATTTGTTTTTGCTTGTCAGTAATTATTTCACTATTGTTTAATAAACATTCTCTGTACTTTTCAGGAATTCTACCTTCTTGAAACCAAGATAATTTTGTTAATCGGCTAATATTTTCAATGGTTAGTAGATTGTTATCTGGAGTAGATAGCTTATTCCCAATAAGAAATGTTAAATCCCAATATACCTGAGGAAAAATACAACAAGCTGCAATCCACGTTAGCAAATTCGCTTTTTCTGTTGACGAAGTTTGATTAACATGTGGCAATAAATAATACTGAAGATTTGCGATTACAAGCTCAGGTTCTTCTTCTAAATCTATAATCCAAGATTCTTTATTCTTGCTATTACTATATAATAAACTCACATCGAGTGTCTCATATCTTTCTGCTAATAATTCAATTCCATTTAAATTTGCAGGAAGTACTGGCATGAAAGATTCAATAAATTTTTCATTTTCACCCCAAAGAAGAGAATCTTTTGCAGTCATGAATGTAGCTTCATCCCATTGCTTTAAAAGATTAAGCTCATTAATCGATTCTTTATCTACTGCACTAAAATTATCAGCATCTGCAAATACAATGAGTCTATGATCAATATAATGAGACTGCAAATCTTTCAATGTATATTTCTGTAGACTTGACTCTTCCCAACATGATGAAAGTCGCTTATTAAAATAAAATTTCTTAACCCGTAAATCTTGTTTTATTAGCTCACTGCTAATAAATTCAAAAAGTGCCCATTGATGGTTTTTCCTCGATTGTTGATCTATCAAAATAAGATAATATGCAGGCTTCTCCGTAGATTTAAATTTTAAATCCATTAAACCAGCAGATTTTGCTGTCGCAATTACAGTACTTTTAACATCTATTCCTTTTTTATTATTAACCCTCCTATTTTGCAACTTGTCTGGTAAAACTCCAAAGTTATCTGAATGCTGAACTGTATATGATGAAGGTATATTAATATTCCACCTAAATGGTTCTAAATCACTTTGTTTATTTAGTTCTATGATTACTCTGTTTTTCTTGAAATAAAACCATTCAACTAAAATGTAAACAATAATAATACAAGAAGACAACCACCATTTTACAAGCATTTTATACTCTTGCCACCAAACCTGTTTAACTTTATAAGTCTCGATATTACTGGGTTCAAGTATTTCATATTCGAAAACATTTGCTTGGGGATTAGCAACACTGTCTGAGTTTACTAATGAAAATACAAGAATTACAAAAAGCCAAAATAAAAGTCTATTCGATTTCATAAGATTTAATCTGTCTTTTGATATCCAATTCTGGAATAGTTTTTTGTTTCAGAAATCGAATTTCCGAGTTCTGCTTAACAGATTTTTTGAATAAAACATCTTGTTGCCAGTAATCTTTTTTCAGCCAAAAAATTCCTGAAATTATAAATATAAGTACTAAAGCAACAGCACTTAGTAACTTAGTTGAAGGTACAAGTTGATTAGTTGTTTGATCAATTTCAACATCATCAAATACAGATGCTTTTATAATTGTTTCCCTTTCTTTAAAGCAATCATTAAATATTTTATAAAACTGTTCTTGCTCTTGTGGATTTTTTGCTATTAATGGACATAATAAAGTTTTTATATCTTCTGGAGACTTACTATTATCATAATATTCTAAGATTTTTTTTATATCCAGATATGTTGATATAGATATTTGAAAATGATTGGCCTTTAATAAACTTATTAATTCTTTCAATCTTAAATATTGATAAGTCTTCATCCAGATTTGAATTAAATTTCTATAAACTCCCTAATAATATTTACATCTTCTTCATTCTTTGCAAGTACACAATAAGTCATATAAAGCTTTTGCTTTTCATCGTTTGATAGGTTTTTGAAAACAGTCAAATTTCTTGCGCTAAATCGAATATTTTCAAGAACTGTTACCCAATGTAGAAATTCCGAAGTACTTGGCTTTTTCTTTTTGAGTGTATCCCTAATTACCATAAAATGAGGTATCACATAATCTTGCAATTCCTGCTTACTGTAAAAGTGATTTTCTATTTTACTGCTAACTATTTCTAAAAGATTGTCTTCAGATGGAAATTTCAAATGAATATAAATGCATCTCCGTAAAAATGCATCAGGCAAATTCTTTTCTGAATTACTTGTAAAAATAATTACAGGTCTTTTAGCCTTTTCTGTTTTGTATGACTTATGAACTTCCGGTACAGTAAATTCCATATCTTCAAGCACATTCAAAATATCATTAGATAAATCTCTAGGAGCTTTATCTACCTCATCTATTAAAACAACTTGCCTTTTACCAGATTGAATTGCCTTTCCTAAGGCCTGATAATGAATAAATTTTTGCTCAATTTCATCATTGCTAAGTACTTCATTATGTTGATTTTGAGCATATTGTAAATGCTTTATCGCATCATATATATAAAAAAGATCAGTAGCTGTAGAAGTTGATCTAGTATTAAAAATTAGAGGTGAGTCCATCCCAAACTTGTAAGCAACACTATGTGCAAGTTGAGTTTTTCCAGTACCTGGTTCCCCAGTAACTAGTAGAGGTTTTCCTAATAGCATTGCTATATTTACTGCATCTTTAAGTTCTTTTCCTGCTTTATATAGAGATGGGTCATTCAATAAATTGCTTTCATAGAAATCTGGCATGTTTACCACTTCACCATCATCATAAATATGGAGTTGACTCTGCATTCTACTTATATTTATTAGTTACATTTGATTATTATTTACCTTTAAACAAAAGATAAACATCTTTATTAAGGGAA
>PBYL01000023.1 GCA_002729595.1 Thalassovita sp.
AATATGGGTTTCTATTTTACCGCAGAGCTTTCTTCTGACCCAGAATGGAATGGAGCTGGTATTACAGAGTTATACTACTTCGATTTTATGTCTAAAGAAAGAAAAAAGAAAGTAGATATAGCTTGGGATTGGGGCTTAGCTGGTGGTTTTGATCTTTCTGGCAACGATGTTTTTATCTCATTGGCTAAAGGTGCATATGTTGGACTAGCTTATTTACAGAAAGGTGCAGATGCATCTTGGACAAAATACGATATAAATCTTGGTGAGAAAAACGATCACACACAGATTCATACGATTTCTAAAGATGGAAGTAAAGTACTTTACACTTACTCTACAGCTTCTAAAATACCTACTTATTATATTGCTGATATCGATAAATCTGCTAAAACTTTAAAAAAATCTGGCCCTGTATTTAAAAATGAAGAAGAGGTGGTATTTCTTAATGATGATTTAAAGAAACTACCTATCGCTCGCTCAGAGGTATTTACATGGAAAGGTTGGAATGACGACGAAGTAAGCGGTTTATTGTATTACCCAGAAGATTACGAAGAAGGCAAAAAATATCCATTAATACTTTCTATTCATGGTGGTCCTTCTGGTGTAGATACAGATTCTTGGTCTGAAAGATGGTCTACATATCCGCAGATTTTAAGTCAGAAAGGAGCTTTTGTATTGAAACCAAACTACCATGGTTCTTCTAACTACGGTTTAGAGTTTGTAGAATCGATTAAGAAAAACTACTACGATCCAGAGCTTACAGACATATTAAATGGTATTGAGGCACTTGATAAAAAAGGCATGATCGACAAATCTCAGATGGGAACCATGGGTTGGTCTAATGGTGCGATTTTGACTATTATGTTGACTGTTCGCTATCCAGAAATGTTTAAAGTAGCAGCACCGGGAGCAGGTGATGTAAACTGGACATCTGACTTTGGTACTTGTCGCTTCGGAGTTTCTTTTGACCAAAGTTATTTTGGCGGTGCTCCTTGGGACGATACAGATGGAAAAACTTACAATGAAAACTACATTACTAAGTCACCACTTTTCGAATTGGAAAAAGTAAAAACACCTACTATTATTTTCCACGGAAGCGAGGATAGAGCAGTACCAAGAGATCAAGGATGGGAATATTACCGTGCATTGCAGCAAGTAGATGAGGCACCAGTAAGGTTTTTGTGGTTTCCAGGTCAGCCGCACGGCTTACAAAAAATTACTCATCAGTTAAGAAAGATGAAAGAAGAAATCGCTTGGATAGATAAATACCTATTTAAGAAGGAAGATGAGAAGAATGAAGCTTTCAAAAAAGAAAGTCCATTGGCTCAAATTCTGGCACTTTCAAAGCTTGAAAAAAGCAATGGCAATTATGGCGTAATGAAAGACGGCGTACTTATTCCACAAACTGAAGCAGTGAAAGAAGATTCCATATCTATAGGTGTGTTTGAAGTAACTTTTGCTCAATACAAAGAGTTTGATAGTAATTTCAGTTTTGCACCAGCAGATGCAAACAAACCTGTAAGTGGCGTATCTCTAGAAAAGGCAAAAGCTTATGCAACTTGGTTAAGCGAAAAAACTGGTGAGAAATATAGATTGCCTTCAACAAAAGAAGCGGAGAAATTACAGAAGAAAGCAGTGAAAGTGGCTGACAAAGAAAATACATTAAATTACTTGGCAGGTTACCAGCTTACAGTTGATGATGTAATTGAATTGAAAGCGAAGATTGAAGGTAAAGAGTCGAACCTTGTAAAAGAAGTAGGTAGTTTTAAAGCTACTAAAATTGGAGAAGCAGAAGTTTACGACCTTGGCGGAAATGTAACTGAGTGGGCAGCAGATGGCAGCACAATCGGTTATAATGCTTCAGACTTTGCTGATTCTAATGAAACTACAAACTCAGCAGATACTAAGTTAGCTGGTTTTAGAATTATAAAAGATTAAATAAATGAAAAAGGGGCTGCAAAAAATTAGCAGCCTCTTCTTTAACTCGATTTTCTATTTATTGAACTGTAATATTAAAATCTACACTCACGTCTGTTTCACCACCAGCGTTATCAATTTCACCGTCTGAAACACCCGTAGCAGATTTATCTGGCTGATGTCTTAAAATCACTGTTAAAACAGATGGGCCACCAGTAGCTAAGATCGTTACATTATTATCTAAACCAACTGGGTTACCATCTTCATCAGAATCGTTATAGCTAATTGTAATTAAATCATCTATTGCTGTACCAGAGAAAAAGAACTGATGATCAACACCTTCTTCTTCCACCTCTTCTGTAATATCTTCAGCAGGAGATTCGGTTTCATTTAAAAGTTGAACACTAAGCTCATAAGTTTTTCCACTTTCAAGTGTGATATCGTCTATTACTGGACTTCCATCATTTTCTGGGTCTGCCCAAGTAAATACTGTCTCCACATCGCTCTCATCTGTAAAGGTTAATTTAACAGTAGTAATAACCTCCTCTTCATTCTCCTCTTCTGGAATAATATCATCATCGTCATCACAAGCTGTAAATGCAAACAATGCGAAAAGTAAAGCCAATAGTTTCAGGTTTAGTTTTTTTGTCATCACTAAAAAATTAAAATGTTGAAAGAATTAATTAATAAGAATTGAAATGTGGTACTATTAGAAGTTCACATGTAAGCGAAGAATGAAATTTCTTCCCATATCATCTGCATAGTACCTAAATCTGTTAAGGTAATCTCTGTAAGCAGTGTTAAATGCGTTGTTTACCGAAAGGCTAAAATCGGTATCCAAATTCAAAATTTTGTAGCTAAAACCTGCCTGTATGTTTGTGAGAAAATAGGCATCTGGCGGTGTGGTATAATCTATACCGGGTACTCTGGTTTGCTCAGCTACATAAACTGTATTGAGGTCAATAAAAATATCTGTTAGCTTGCCTAATAAGTCTTGATTAAAAGTTAATCCATTTTCGACTCTATCAGCAGGCATATTAATCAGATATCTATCATTAGAAATATCTCTGGCTCTCACCATGCTATATTTCGCCTGATAGGCAAAACTCTGACTAATTTGATATTTAAATTGAGCATCTAATCCCATTAACCGAGCATCCGTTTGTTTATAAGCAAATACAGGGAAGGTTCCTCTAGAAAGTGTTTTAAACTCGCTTTGAGGTTCCAAGTAAATAAAATCCTGTATTCTTTGATAATAGATGCTGGTTGAGAATGCAAAGGGGTTCTTGTTATAATCAAATGTGTTTACCCATTTAAAAGATTTTTCGCTATCTAAATCTGGGTTACCTTCTTCAATGGCACCTACACCGTGGTGCAAACCTTCACTATACAACTCACTAACACTAGGAGGTCTAAAAGCCGTAGCCAAATTAGACGTAAGTTGCATATTATCGTTTATCAGGTATTCTACTGAGCCAGTAACAGATGCATTATTAAAATTGTAGCTTGGTGTTATCAGCACATCATCATCATCCAGTTTATACACCTCCAGTCTTCTGTAATCGTAGCGAGCACCTAATTCAAACTCCCATTTATTTACACCATAACTTTCTATGGCAAAAGCACCAATCGAAGTTGATAAATAATTAGGTACAAGTGGCCTCACTCCTGTTCCTGGAATGTTTCTGTTTTTTTGGTCCATATAGCTTATGCCATATGTTCCTTTTAAACGGTCTGTATGAATTTGCTCTAGCACTAATTCGCCAGATAGCGTTTCTAATTTTAAATCTAATGCTGGTTTATCGTCTCTATCTCCCCTTCTAATATCGTACTCCTTTCTGCTATTAACCTGTTGAGAAACCTGTAAGCTTAATTTAGAATTATCATTGAAGTTGTAATAACCTTTTACTTTAGCTAGTTGGTGAGCAACATCCTGTTTCGGGTTGTTAATATCATAACTAAAATCTTCTATATAAAAAGGCTCGTCTCTTCCAATTGCCTCCTGTAAATCGGTTGCATTTCCGATATGAGCACTTTTTAGTATGCCTGTTTCGGTTGAAAACAAACTGTAAAACACACTTCCTCCCCACTTTTCTCTGTTGATTCCCACTTCACCAGAGAAGTTAAGTTCGTGCAATCCGGTATTGGTTAGCATGTAATTCGGAGCATGAAAATCACCCGCTTTTTTAGCTGATGATTGCAAGCGCCAACCTAAACCTTTTATTTTCTCAGAACCATTTGCCAACATTACTGAGGCAATTCCTTGTCTACCATTGCTTGTTCCCACCAGATTTACGTCTCCTGTCAAGCCTTTACTTGTTGGTAGCTCAGGTGGTTCTACTAATAATACTCCCGCTACAGCATCAGAACCATATCTTACCGCTGCTGCTCCTTTAATAACTTTTAGTGTTTGAGCTGTAAAAGGATCAATCTCTGGAGCGTGTTCTGTTCCCCATTGTTGTCCTTCTTGCCTTACACCATTATTCATGATAAGTACCCTATTACTATGCAAACCATGAATAACAGGCTTGGCAATAGCAGGCCCGGTTTGCAGCATAGTAACACCAGTAATGTTAGATACAGACTCGGCCAAAGAGCCACCACTCTTCTTTTGAAGTTCGTCTTTCGATACTGCCTCTACTGTTTGTAGTCCAGTGGTTACCTTTTCTTCTTCTACGCTAACTTCATTTAGCATATGAAATTCACCATGTAAATGAATATCTACAGGATCGTAAGAAGGTACATGAATTTTCCTTTCAGTAGGTTCAAAACCGAGGTAGCGAACTACAATAATATACTCTCCGGGTTCAATGTTTTTGAACTCAAAATTTCCATCAATATCAGACACAACACCCTCTTCTAACTCAGGAATAAAAACAGTAGCTCCTGGTAAAAGATGGTCTCCTTCGTCGAAGATATGGCCTTTTATGTTGTAATTTTCTTGCTGAGACTGTGCCAGCAAATAGCCTGATAGTAACATCAGACATGTTAGTTGGATATACTTAATCATGAAATTAACGCATTAAATTCAGGCTTATACAGAATAAGCCACGGGGTATTAATTCGAACTTAACAGCGTGGTTGCGGGGGGCCGCGGAGGTAAAAACTATAGTCGTTTTCTGATATAAATTGAATAACAGATTTCTCAGTATAACTATAATAGCTCTTTAAAACTGCAAACTTAAATGCCTGAGTTAAATCTAGCTTTTTACTTAGGAACATGTCGCATAGATCACATGTTTTATGATCACTATATTCAACATATACTGCCCTGTCTGAAAGCTTTTCTTTGGCTTTGTGAATGCTATGGGAGATTGTTGTGTTCCCCTTATGATAGAGCTTATCTAGATGAATGTGTAAGCGAAAAAATGCCTGCTGCCCGAATAGCATAAAGATTGCCATTCCAACGGAAATGTTTTTTAGGGCGCTATGTAACATTCTTTTGTTCATCTACATGCAAATGTATTGCATTTTCATCTAATAATTCAAATCGTGCTGAGATATTTTACAAATTATATCTCCACTATTTAATTTATTAATAGCAGCATAAATGCTTTAAAACATTGACTATTTAGATTTGTTCTAGAGAAAAGAAAAAAAATATTAAAATATCAATTTTTTTTTATTGATTTTTGCGGAAAGAAAAAAACGAAATAAAAATGTTAGAGATTAAGAACTTACACGCTTCTGTTGAAGATAAGAAGATACTAAATGGAATTAACCTGAAAGTGAATGCTGGTGAGGTACATGCGATAATGGGTCCTAACGGTTCAGGAAAAAGTACTTTAGCTTCTGTGCTTGCTGGAAAAGAAGATTTCGAAGTGACTGAGGGTGAGGTAAATTTTACAGATAAAGATTTACTTGAACTAAGTCCAGAAGACAGAGCTCGTGAAGGTATTTTTCTTGCATTTCAGTATCCGGTAGAAATTCCAGGTGTAAGCAACACTAACTTTCTTAAAACGGCTATCAACGAAGTAAGAAAATATCGTGGTCAAGAACCACTTGATGCAGTTGCATTCTTAAAGAAAATGAAAGAAAAAATGCAATTGGTTAGCATAGATCAATCACTCATGTCAAGAGCTTTAAACGAAGGCTTTTCTGGTGGTGAGAAGAAGAGAAATGAGATTTTCCACATGGCTATGCTTGAGCCTAAACTTTCTATTCTAGACGAAACTGACTCTGGTCTTGATATAGATGCATTAAGAATTGTAGCTAATGGTGTAAATGCACTAAAAAGCCCAGAAAATGCAACAATCGTAGTAACTCACTACCAAAGATTATTAGACTATATCGTGCCTGATTTTGTACATGTATTATACAAAGGACGCATTGTAAAATCTGGTACTAAAGAGCTTGCACTCGAACTTGAAGAAAAAGGATACGACTGGATTAAAAAAGAAGTAGAAGAAGGCGTGCTATAAGATAAATCTGGTTGTAGAACAAAATCTTAAATTCGATTACTTATGAATGATATAATTCAGTCAAATCTGAAAGAAAATATAAAAGATGCATTTGAACATTTCGAAAGCCAATTAAATGGCCAGAAAGAATCAAAGTGGCATCAAACCCGTAAAGAAGCATTTGAAGCATTAGCGCAACTTCCCTTCCCTACTACAAAACATGAAGAATGGAAGTATACCAATGTAGCTAAGATTCTTAAAAACAATTATGCTTTTAATGCTCCTTCTACCATTAGCAAAGAAGAAGTAGATAAATTCTCTCTAAGCACTTTAGATGCACATAAACTTGTGTTTATTAATGGTGTTTTTAACGAAGAGTTCTCTAGCTTCGAATCTGAAAAAGGCATACACATTCTTAACTTGCAAGATGCGTACAGCCAACACAAAGAGCTAATAGAACAACACTTTGGTCAGTATGCGGCTTATCAAGAAGAGCCATTTACTGCTTTAAGTACTGCATTTGCATTTAACGGTGTATTTGTATTGGCAGAAAAAAGTGCTGTAGCTTCTAAGCCAGTATTTATTCTAAACATTACTGATACTAGAGAATACCCTATAATTGCTCAGCCAAGAAACTTGGTTTTAGCTGAAGAAAACTCTCAAATCACCATTATTGAAGATTTTGTGAGCCTTGGCGAAAACCCTGCATTTCTGAACTATGTATCAGAATTTAAGGTTGAAAAGTATGCTCATGTAGATCATTATAAACTACAAAATAAAGGAGCTAACAACTACTATGTTGGAACAACCCAAGTAAAACAAACTGATAACAGTAATTACAACAATACAGTTATCACTTTAGGCGGTGGCTTAATAAGAAACAACCTAAATATTTTACTTGATGGTGAGTATTGCGAAGCCTTTATGAATGGTTTATATATG
>PBYL01000024.1 GCA_002729595.1 Thalassovita sp.
AACAAAAATTACCTTGCATGTAGGTAAAACTGGTGTTGATGGAGATACTTTCAAAAACAGGTATCTCATGGATCAATTCGGAATCCAAATCAATAAGACATCGAGAAACACAGTACTTTTCATGACCAACATTGGTACTACTAAGAGTTCTGTTTCTTATTTGATTGGTGTATTGATTAAAATTGCTGCTCAGCTCGAACAAGAAAATCTGGAATTGAGTCGTGACGAACGTACAGTTCATAATACCTCAGTACATTCATTAACCAAAGATCATCCTCCATTACCTGAGTTCAGTCATTTTAATAAGACATTCTTGCCAGTGGAAGGAACACCTGCTGGAAATTTGAGAAAAGCGTATTTTCTCGCTTACGATGAAGAAAATTGTGAGCATATGCATCTGAATGAATGCGAAAATGAATTATATTCAGGAAGAGAACTGGTCTCAGCATCATTTGTAATACCTTATCCTCCTGGATTCCCTGTACTTATGCCCGGACAGGTGATTACCAAAGAAACTATCAATTTTTTGAAAGTGCTCGATGTAAAAGAAATACACGGTTATCGAGCTGACTTAGGTCTCAGAGTTTTCTCGCAAAAAGTTCTGGGTAATAACGTAGTTAAAGCACCTATGCAAAAACCAGAACTGGTTAAAGCAGAATCTGGAAACAATGGTAATGGACATAAAAATGCTACCAAACCACCATTGAGAAAACCAAGACCAAAGAAAGAGAAATCGAAGCAAGAATAAATAACACGATTTTCTGAAACTATAAATCCAACTTCTTTTGGAAGGAAATACCATACATAAAAATCAACAGGGATTAAAAAAAGCCATCAGTAAAACAGCTTTTTTCAGTCTAGCATTTGGCTCTATGATCGGCGTTGGCTGGGTAACTGCCATGGGATCTTGGCTCAATGATGCCGGACCAATTGGTGCTGCATTCGCTTTTGCTTTGGGTGGATCATTGATGTTGCTCATCGGTTTTTGCTATGCCGAAGTTACTTCGATGTTACCACTAGCTGGTGGAGAAGTTTCTTATGCCTACAAAGCTTATGGCACCCAAAAATCTTTTATTATCGGTTGGTTTTTGGCTTTTGGCTACCTTTCAGTCTCAGCTTTCGAAGCTATTTCTGTGGGTAAAGTAATGAGTTACTTGTTTCCTTCTATTGATTTTTTGCCTTTGTATCAAATTGGAAATGATACTGTTTTCACTTCGCATATTCTGCTAGCTTTGATATGTACTGGCTTAATTACATGGCTGAATCATAAAGGAGTTGGCAATGCTGCTAAGTTTCAGATTTGGCTAACATCTGCAATTTTATTGGCAGCTATTTTATTGATGATTGCAGGTTTTAGTTCTGGAGAATTTCAAAATCTTAAACCTATTTTTGGCAATAGAGAAATCCCTTGGAAAGGTTTCTTGGCTGTATTGGTAACTGTTCCTTTTTGGTTTGTAGGTTTTGATACCATCCCTCAAAGTGCGGAAGAAGCTCAATCCAACATATCACCAAAAGTATTGGGCTCGCTTATTTTGCTTTCAATCATCGCAGCAACCACTTTCTATTTTATATTGATTGTAAGTACAGGAATGGTTGCTCCTTGGAATAACATTGTAGATGCATCATTACCAACAGCCGAAGCATTTAAACAGGCATTTGCCGGAAGTTGGATAGCCAAACTTGTACTTATTACCGCACTCATCGGATTGCTTAGCAGTTGGAATGGTTTCTTTCTGGCATGCTCAAGAGTTATTTTTGCCTTGGGCAGAGGCAGAATTATCCCTGCAACATTTGGCAAAACACATCCAGAATATGGTACTCCTACCAAAGCCATTCTGTTTTGCGGAGTTATCACTTTTTTATCTGTATTTACTGGCCGACAAGCTATGGTTGCTTTCGTTGATGTTGGTTCTTTCTGTATGGCTGTGGCATTTCTGGGAGTATCATTCTCTTTAATCAGACTTAGAAAGAAATTTCCGAAAATGAGGCGACCTTACAAATTGAAATATGGATTAGCTATGGCTTATGCCAGTGCTTTTGTTTCCATTTCAATTTTGCTATTGATGCTCATTCCTGCTAGTCCTGTTTCGCTTGTCTGGCCAATGGAATGGATTATTCTCGGGTTTGTAAGTGTTAGTGGTATCCTTTTTTGGATTACAGGCAAAACATCAAGAAACAGTATCGACAAAGCACAAAGAGACCAGCAAATTCTCGAAGATTTCAAATAGCATCATCATTTACAAATACACAATTCTACTAGCAAAGATTTTATAACCTTACAAAATTCTATTTATGAAAAATGAAACCCTAACGGCTAAACAAGCCGAACCAAAAACAACAAAAGTTGTTAAAAAAACAGAAGAAAAACCTAAGCTGAAAAGTATATCAGATATCAGAAGGTTTTTCTATAAAAATGAAGAGCCTATCTATTTTGTAAGTGCCACAAATTTTAATTTACTAGGTGCCGATGAGTGGATTAAGAATTTTAGATTTATCAATTATATTGATTGCTACGATCATCAACACCCAAACGTATTTGCTCCTCAAGAGGAATTGCCACACGAAGAATTCCAGAGTATAGAAGATATTACTGCCTACTTACTTGATCACAAAGAAGTACATGATTTTATAAAAGATAGAGGGCAAAATTTACCAAAAGCACAGAAAAATGGGAAAGTGCTTTACCTCATGTTTGATCAAAGAGTTGAAAAACTGGCAAAACAACTAGGATTAAAAGTATGCTTCCCAAGCTCAAAACTGCGTGAGCATTTAGATAATAAAATTATAACCAATCGTGTTGCTGAGAAAGCTGGAGTACCTTGTGTACCGAATGTGCTTAAAAAAGTAGATAGTTACAAAACACTGAGAAAAGTATCTGAGCATTTGGGTAAAGATTTGGTGGTACAAACCGCTTTTGGAGATTCTGGTCACACCACATTTTTTATCTCTAATGAAGACGATTACAACAAATACAAAAAAGAGATAGAAGCTGAGCCAGAGTGCAAAATCATGAAAAAAATACAGTGTAGAGGTTCGGCAATTGAGGCTTGTGTTACTCGACATGGAACCATAGTCGCTCCATTGTTAACTGAGCTGGTCGGATTTAAAGAACTCACTCCTTACAAAGGTGGTTGGTGTGGAAACGAAGTTTACCCGAATGCTTTTAACCAGAGTATTAGAAATCAAGCAAGAAAGTATACTGAGATGTTCGGTAACCAATTGAGAGAAGAAGGCTACATGGGTTATTTTGAGCTTGACTTTTTGATTGAAGAGAAAACCAATAAAGTATATTTGGGAGAATTGAACCCTAGAATTACAGGTGCATCTTCCATTACAAATCATGCAGTTTTTGCCTTGGCAGATTGCCCATTATATCTTTTCCATTTGCTAGAATGGATGGATGTAGATTATGAAATAAGCGTGAAACAAATTAATCAGCGTTGGGCAAGACCAGAAAATATTGATAATTGGAGCCAAATGGTAATTAAACATACCGAAGACACTGTAGATATTCTTACAGAAGCACCACCATCTGGTATTTACAAAATGGATTACAATGGGAATATTTCATTCTCACGTTTTGACACGCACAGAAGAGCTGTAGAAAACGAAAATGAGGCTTTCTTCCTAAGAATTCTCAAACCGGGTGATTACCAATATGAAGGTGCCGATTTAGGTATCTTGGTTAGCCGTGGCAGATTTATGACAGACGATTTTAAACTTAATGCCCGAGGTAAAAAATGGATTGAAGGGATTAGAAAACTGTTTAAGTCAACTAAGCCTACCAATACCGCTTTGGCACATCATAAAATTGAACAAGCCAACGGGTTTAAGATGTTATAGTATGTAATCAGCTTTCAGTGTAAATCACTGAAAGCTGATTTTTTAAACCATTTATCAATTACAATCACAAAAACTAACAATGTATATTTTTCTAAATGCAGTTAGAGAAGATAAACCAGGAATTAAATGGCAAGAATTATTTGAGAAATACTGGCCATTTTATGAAAAATGGTATCTATCCGAAGGATTAAGAAACAGACCTGGATTCACTACTTCATTTGGAAAACTAAAAAAATACATGCCTGAGCTAATTCCAGTTTACGAAAAACTACTTGCCTTAAC
The DNA here is from genome assembly GCA_002729595.1 of Thalassovita sp. Taxonomy (GTDB): domain Bacteria; phylum Bacteroidota; class Bacteroidia; order Cytophagales; family Flammeovirgaceae; genus Chondrinema. The sequence continues at coordinate 4,126 of PBYL01000024.1, forward strand.
TGGAAATAAAGATACTCCTGCCCGATTCTTAAGTATGTATTGTCCGCCAAAATATCTATCTGCATGTTCGCAACTGGCTTGGGCAAAAGAACCATATGCACTAGTTAGAAATTACGATTACGATGCCCACAAATTCGAAGGTGCACTTTTATACACCAATTGGCTTCAACCAGTAATTGCCATGAGCGATTGTATTTGGGGTGTTCTAGATGGTATTAATCAATCTGGATTAAGCATTTCGCTTGCTTTTGGAGGTAGAAAAGTAACAGGTGATGGTTTCGGTATTCCGATTATTCTCAGGTATATACTGGAGACTTGCTCAACTACTGCAGAAGCTGTAAATGTTTTGCAAAGAGTTCCTTCTCACATGGCTTATAATGTTACAGCCATTGATGCATTGGGAAATTACACTACCGTGTATGTTTCACCAGATAGATCGCCTGTAGTTACAGGTTTGCCTTATGGCACCAATCATCAGTTACTAATCGATTGGGAAGATTATGCAGCAGCTACTTATACTCGCGAAAGGCAGTTTTATTTAGAAACCTGTATTGCTAACCCAGATGAAGATTTGGATGGAATTATTAGTCGATTTTTAGAAAAACCATTATTCAATACAAAGTACGAAAAAGGCTTTGGTACACTTTATACTTCGGTTTATCTACCTCAACAAAAGAAAATGCAGCTTATCTGGCCAAAAAATAGTTGGACACAATCTTTTGATGATTTTACAGAACAAAAAATAGTTGTGAATGCAACTCCTCCAGGAGCTAAAGGTAGTTTGGTGAAATAAGCTACTTCTCAATAGTGCAGATATAGAAATGATTGTGATTTTTTTCACTTATTACTATATCAGGAGCTTTTAAAAACATTTGATCATGTTTAATATGTTGTAAAAGTAATCCTCCTCTCACTCCAATTTCATAATAAGTAAGCTCACCTGTATTTTCATCTTCAATAACTAATTCTCTAATTCCTAGGTCTTTATAATTTTGTGTTTGGTAATTTACCAAAAAACCTTTTAAAAATTTTTCCTTAACAGATTGGCCATTTTTAGTTCTGATAATCGATAGAATGGTAGTAGGAAAAAATTCAATCATAAACTTGCCTTTGTAATTACTTACATCAACCCAGTCCATGTAGGTCATAGATATATTACCTTTTTTCTTCTTTTGTGCAGAAGCTGTTAGTGAGCAAAAAAAGAGTAACAAAATGAGTAGATAATGCATTCACACTGCATAAAAGATGAATATTTGCCTTGTCACCCTTTAAAGGATGCTTATGTTTAGCTTTAGTTCATCAAATATAAGTAAAAAAAGAAGACAGCGTGAAACACACTGTCTTCTGCACAAATATGATAATGAAATTTATTTAGGTTCAATTTAATTTTACATGTCGCCAAAATCGCCGTCGTCTCCTCCTCTATCTCCTCCTTTCTTTCTCGATTTTTTCTGATTTAATCTATATGAGAAGTTCAATAAGAAAGTTCTTCTTCTCCATCTAAATTCGCTATCTAAATAGAAGTTTTCTCCGAAAGTCTCATTTCTAAACATTCTTGAGTTAAACACATCACTTACTTTAAATGAAAGTGTAGCTTTATCATTCAATATATCTTTAGTTAATGCTACATCAAGCGAAGTCATTGATTTTCTTCTAGACTGTGCTTGTTCTCTTGGAGCCATATAGAAAAGCATCATTTGAAGATCTATATCTCCCGGTAAACTCATTTTTGAGTTAGCTCTTGTCATCCAAGAATAAGTATCTGATGAAAGATCAACTCCTAATTCTTCTTCTAGTGGGCCACCATCGATTATGCTTCTAAAGAAGTTGAAACTACCGTTTATGTTCCACCATTCTGCAATTTCTTTGTCAACTACAAACTCAACGCCATAAGAATTACCAGTAGATAAGTTATCTGGGCTTCTAGTGGTAACACCTTCTTCGTCAACTTCACTCACCCATTGGATTACACCATTTGAGTGACGATAATAAACACTTGATGTAACAGAAGATTTTGGCCAGTTTTTGATATAGGCTAATTCGTAAGAATCTGTCATCTCTGGGTCAAGATCAGGATTACCACTTCTGATACTTTGTGGATTACTGTAATCTGAGAATGGAATTAAATCTCTAAAACGTGGTCTTCTTAATCTGCGGCTGTAACTAATTTGTGTTGAATTACCATTTAATAAATCGTAGGTAACGTGAGCACTTGGGAAGAAGTTAGAGTAATTTTTATTGTTGTACTCATCTGTTTGAACCAAACTAGTAGAAATATCTGTAAACTCTGCTCTTAAACCACCTTGATAAGAGAATCTGTTTACCTTGTTTCCATATATTAAGTAAGCCGCATGAATGGTTTCATCGTAAGAAAACTCATTACTTAAATTAGCAAGTGTTTCCCAATCACCATCTTCGTTTTGTTCTTCTACGTAATAGTCGTTTGAGATTTCTCTCATACTACTTTTAACACCAACTTCTAGTTTACCTTGTTCAGAAATTGGCTGTACATAATCTGCTTGAAAAACCAAGTTTGACTGATTCTCATTGTTATCACTTCTTTGATATAAAGCATCTGCATCGTAATCCACAGTAAAATCTTGAATGTTCAATACTTGCTCTATTATATCGGTCATTTCTCTTTCAGGACCGGTGTTATATCTCAAAGAAGCTTTTAAGTCTCTTCCTTTCTGCTCGAAAGTTCTGCTATAGTTGATGTTATATTCAAGATTTTCTTGGTCTTCTTTTTCAACATTATTTCTAATACTTGCTCCTACTAACTCAAGGTTATTAGAAATCTCTTCATACTCTCTATAATCGATATCACCAGTATTTTCATCATCTGATGTACGATACATAAATGAGCCAGAAATCATGTTTTTGCTATTGATATTATATTCTGCACCAAATCTTACTGTGTTAGATAGACCTGTTCTGTTAATATCTTGAGTTTGATCTAATCTGTTGAAAACGCCATCTACAGTATAGTCTCTTCTAGTATAAGAATTTCCGGGTCCTTCTCTGTAACCCGCACCATAGTTTACAAAGAAATTGAAATCTTTTACTCGGTAGTTTAAGTTAAGGTTGGCGTTGTATTGCTGTGGATAACCTACAGTAACATCGAAGTTTCCATTAAAACCACCCTTTTGGTTTTCTTTTAAGATAATGTTGATCATACCAGCACTACCTTCTGCATCATATCTTGCTGATGGGTTGGTTACTACTTCAACTCTTTCGATCAAATTTGCCGGAATCGACTTTAATCCACTTACTCCATCTATACCCAACATACCAGATTGCTGGCCATTAATAAGAATTCTTACCCCATCGTTACCTCTCAAACTCACATTACCTTCTGCATCAACCATTACTGAAGGTATATTATCTAGTACATCTGTAGCTGAACCACCAAGGTTTGAAATATCTTTTTGAACAACAAAAACTCTTTTGTCCAAATCCATTTCTAATCGACTTCTTTCAGCAGTAATTTCTACTTCGGCCAATGCTTGTACAGAACCACTTAATTCAATTTCTCCAAATTTAAATTCGGGATTAGCCTGTGTGATGATTACATTGTTAATTACTTTAGTCTCATAAGAGATAAAACTAATTTTTACTACATAATTTCCTGGCTTGGTTCCGATTCTAAAAACCCCTTGATCATTTGAAGTACCTCCGCCCACTAAAGAAGAATCTTTCTCATTAAGTATTGATATTGTAGCAAATTCAACTGGTTCTCCTGTTTCAGCATCTATAATTTTCCCCATTATTATAGGATCACCCGGCTCATTGTTACGAACTGTAACTTGAGAAAAAACTGGTAATGATAATAAAGTGAGTAGAATGTAAATAGCTGGAAATTTTTTATCGTACATTTTCGACATTTATATAAAAAAAGAATAAAAATTAAATAAGCTCGATCTAGGATAGTTACAGTCACATCTATTTATGATACAAACTTAACGTCTGAGTCTGAATGAATTTTGATGAGAATTTGAAGGAAATTTGAAGAAAGACGAAATGAAGCTATTTCTCGACTGAAAACAGTTTTTTTACGCCTGAATGAAGCTGATTTTTAAGCTATGCTCTGTGTTTTGGTAGGAATAATTGATTTCAAAGTTATTTACTTCGCATATTTTCTTAACAATTGAGAGACCAAGCCCAATAGATTCGCCACTTTGCTCTGCCTTTTTAAAGCGAATAAACAGCTCTTGCGGATCAGAAATACTTAGCGGTTTGCCTGAGTTTACAATTTCTAAATAGCTCTTTTCTAGAACAACTTTTATAAAGCCATTTTCATAATTGTGGCGAATTGCATTCTGTAAAAGATTGGTGATTAATATGTCAGCCAGTGTTTTGTCTATATTTAAATATACATCGGGAGTGATGGATTCTTCTAAAGATATATTCTTAAGTTCAATCAATTCCTTAAAACTAAACATGAGGCTATTAAGCAACTCACTCAAATTGATTTCTTTCGCATTTTTGAATTCTTTGTTTTCAATTTTAGTAAGTAAAGAAAGAGACCTACCTAATCTAGAAAGTTTAGAAACTGCAGAATATGCCGAATTTACCATATGCACTTGCTCTTCGTTTAGATCGCCTTTTTCCATAAGCAATTCCAATTTGCCTTTAGCAATAGCTAATGGTGTTTGCATTTCATGTGAAGCATTTTCAGAAAATTCTTTGAGTGAGTGGTAGTCACTTTTTACTTTGGAAGTCATTTCTTCCAAAAATATATTTAGCTGGTTAAACTCTTTGGTGCTAGTTTTAGGAAATTTGATTTTAGCTTTATTAGTAATATCAAACACTCTTATAAGTTCAAGTGAATTATTAAAAGGCTTTAATATCCAAAAAGAGACTGCCCAACTCAAAATCAATACAACTACAAACAAGATAATATACATCTTAATAAGCGATTCTTCTACGCCGTCTTCGATGTCATCAGCTTCTATTATTAAATCATAAATTGAAATCTTGTAGTACCTCTCTCCTATTTTGCGAGTAACATCAAGCTTAAGATGCGGTTCTATCCTCTTTAAATCTTGATGCATAAATAGTGTGTCTGAAAAAACAATCGGTTTTTCTTCCACTTCTCCATTTAAAGGAATAATTGCGAATTTTTCTCTTATGAAATTATGATCTAGTTTTCTCCTTTCGATCATTCGAGTAGTTTCTCGCAGTCGAGCTCTTAGAAAGTTTTGCTGCTCAAAATCAATTTCTCTTTTAATAACCTGATAAGTTATAACTGCGCCAAGTACAAATACAAATAATGTAATGATGAGATAAACAAGAGTAATTTTAAAAATAAGGCGCATACAGGCTCAAAGAATTTATATTAATGGAGAAAATTAATACACGCAATAGAAACTTGCAATCTTAATCCTCTAATGAGAGATTTCTAATATCTGGTTCTACCCATTTGGCTCTGGCTTCTATTGAGAAAAGTTTTTCGTGAGAATAAAACTGAAAGGGAAATTCTTTGATAGCAAACTTACTTACTAAAAACTCTTCTATTTTATGTTCTGGATGAAGGTTGATATAATTTGCAATTGTCCAAATCCAAAAAATGGTGAGTGTCTCGTGATATCCACTATTAAAAGAATTAACAGTACCAACTGAATTATTGTAAGATATAATTCCTGACCTCAATAGTATTAAACTTTCTTCTGGAGAGTGTTTTTTCAAATAATAAAATGCAACAGAAAGGTGTGCTTCGTGAGTCCAAGCATCGAGAGGAAGCGTTTGATTTTCGAATGCTTGAATCAAATTAATTTCATCCATGGATATTCTTCTTTTTTAAGTTGTAATGCTACATAATTCAGGATTAATAGATTAAATTTCATCTATAAAAAACTAATGGCAGTTAAATTAGAAAAATTTAGCTGCTTATCATTTCTAATGATTATATATATTATACACAGAAAAATTAGCTTGTAAGTTATAGATAATCAGTAGGTTACAAACAATATTTTTACAGAAGTCCCCCCATAAGTATCCATAAGTCCTTCCATTAGTATCCATATGTCCCCTTTTAAGTATCCATAAGTCCACCTAAAGAGTAGCCATTACTCCCCTTGTTTGTAAAATGGAATGGTAGCCATAAGTCCTCCCATACCTGTCTTTAAGGCTTACTTTAAGTTAAATTGATAGATTAAGTATCCATAAGTCCACCCATTTGAAGTAAAAGTAGCCATATGTCCCCCCTATTTAAAGCTTATTTTGGTAGCCATAAAGAATTTTAGCTTATTTTGTTGTTAGCCATAAGTCCACCCATAATTAAAAATAACAAACTAATTATCACAAATAAATACATAAATATCTGTTAATCAATACTTTATGATCAATACATTAAAGTAGCCACAAGTCCCTCCATTAGCAGCTATAATGGTAGCCATATGTCCCCCTGCTGAATTACTTATGTAAATAGGTATATATCATTCTGACAATTTGCTGAAAACATCAGATAATATTGTGAATTGTAGTATTTACAAAATGATCAACTTCTAATTTGTAGTAGCCATAAGTCCACTCGTTGATTTTCAGTTATGTAATATTCATTATCATAAAAGAAGTAGCCATATGTCCTCCCATAAGTATGTTATGGCGGGAATTATCTTAAATATTCAGTAGCCATAAGTCCCCCTAAGTTAAAGAATTAAATAGTAGCCATAAGTCCACCCAATGGGAAAGTATCAATACAAATTCAGAATATAATGAACTATATAAGCTATTAGTAAAGGAATTCTTATTGGTATTGTTGATATGACAGAATTAATGGCTGTTTTAAACTGGGTTAATATTTTTACTTATGGCTACTCTATGATATAAACATTGATCTATAGTAGCCATAAGTCCCCCTACTAGATTTAATTTAGTAGCCACAAGTCCCTCCATTATAAGACTTATGTAAATAAAAGTAGCCATAAGTCCACCCAAATGGGTTTGTTCATAATATGAAATATCTATACTTTAGGCTTGTCAATTAGAGCGAATATTTTTTCAACTGCTTATAGTTGCCATATTTTATTTTTCAAAAGGATACTTTCTAATGGAAGAACAGGTACAAGACGTAATTCATTACCCCAACGGACTTTTAAAGATAGAGACTGGACAGCAATGTAAACAGCTCGAAATTTTTGATGATGAAGGAGAACTTAAGAAAGAATTTAGACATGTGAATGAGGAGATTGGAGAAGTTCTTAAGTTAAATAATAATGGAGCGAATTACTCAATTGAGTTTCCGAGAGAGATTGAGCAGAAAGTACCTGAGAAATATAGAAAAAGTATTACTAAAGAATTAACTGCAAACGAAGTAAGAATACTTACTGCAATTGTAGTTATGGCGCAAAAAGCTAAGTCTGTTGGGAAGTTATATTATCTTGATAAAATTGATAGAGCTTATTTCGAATTTAATCCATGGGATTTGTATAAATGTGCAGGTTTAGAAAAAGATAAATCTGGCAGATATGACAAAAGACAGAAAGAGTTTGTAAAGCAAGCACTTGTTGGATTAGACCATAAAAAGTTTTTTATACCTGTAAGAAAGGTTAAAAAAGTAAAAGGGAAAATACTTGAATATACAGGTATTAAGATAGAAAGACTGATTGAGATCCATGAGATTGGTGAATGGAAAAAAGAAGGAGACATGGAAGGTAGACCAGTAATGAAACTAACTGTAGATAGTGTTTTCTTTGATTTTAAAAGAGAGAAAAAACAGACCTATTTCAATATTCCAACAGATTTAAACAACCGCATCCGTAAGGTTAACATAGGTCGTCCTAATACATCAGTAGAATTGTTTATCAAGTGTCTTTATCAAGTTTGCCATATGGCAGATAAAGATAAGGTGGAGTATTCTTATAATAGACTGGTAGAAATTATGAAACTGGATAAATACAGGATTAATAAGCACCACAGTCGTATTGATAAAACAATTAATAAAGCTTTTGAAACCGCTCGAAAATTAATGATTATTAATGATTGGGAAGAAACAAAAAGTAAACACGGTTCTAAAAAATACATTCTGCATATTTCGAAAGGTAAATATCTACTTGCTAGTTAATTAAGTTTACCATTGATTTTATTATTTAATAGTTTTATTGAAACTCTTAAATGAGTTATGCTATTAATTAGTTTAAAAATTTAAAGATGTAAATGGTAAATTTTAAGACAATATTTATAGTTTTGTCCTATAATTATCCATTTTTTTATGTCAGAAAACGATCAAATTGTCCAATTCTTAAAGGCGAATCCTGCATTTTCGCTTTCAATGCTTGAAAAAGAGGCTGGTATTCCTAGTGGCGTATTGAGTAAAGTACTTAGAGGAGAAAGAAAACTAAATACAGATCACATAAAGTTACTTCGTCCTGTTTTATACAAATATGGATTAAGGCATGATGACTCTCCTTCTAAAGCAAAAGTTATTAGCATAGTGAATCATAAAGGAGGTGTTGGAAAAACCACTACAGCTATCAATTTGGGCAAGGCTCTTACAATGATGGGAAAAAAGGTTTTACTTGTTGATATGGATTCACAGGGAAATCTTTCACAAGGTTTGGGTTTTGACGAACCTGAAAAACAAGTTGTAGATGCTTTACTTAAAGAAGAACCACTTCCAATTTTTTTAGTCTCAGAAAATTACGACCTCTCCCCTAGCGATCTTGAGTTAGCTGAAGCTGATTTAGAATTAGTTCAAAATATTGGTGGATTTAATAGATTGAATAAGGTATTGAGACCTATCAAAGATCAGTATGATTTTATTCTAATTGATTGTCCTCCTTCTTTGAATATTATAACTTCTAGTGCTATGGTTGCGGCAGATAGTTGCTTAATTACGCTCCAACCAGAAATTGCTGCTGTAAAAGGGTTAGATAAAATTCTAACAAGAATTGGAAATATCCAAGAAGAAATTAATGAAAAATTAAGAGTTGAGGGTATTGTTTTTACTTTGGTAAATAAACGTTTAGTTGTGCATCAAAGTAATATGGAATATGTGAGAGAAAGCTTACCAGGCTTTAAAATTTTTGATTCGATGATTCGAGAAAATGTATCGCTTACAGAGGCCCAGTCTGCCCAGATGGATATATTTTCTTATGCACCAGATTCTAATGGAGCGAAGGATTATTATAAGTTAGCAGAAGAGCTATTGCAGAACTGATAAATGGGAATAATATGGCAAAGAGTAAGAGAGATTTATTTAAAACATTAAATACTGGTGTTTTAAGTCAGGATAAAAAAATAATAAAAACGGAACATATAAAGCAGGAGATTAAGATTCTTCCTGAGTTGAGAGATTTAATTCCTCCATTAAAAAAGGAAGAGTTTGAGGCTTTAGAAGAAAATATAAAAGCAAATGGTTGTCGCGATGCGTTGTTGGTTTGGGAAAAGGAAAATGAATATATATTGATTGATGGTCATAATCGATATAACATTTGCTCAAAAAATACGATTAGCTATTCAATCAAATTACTTCATTTCTCAGATTTAGAAGATGTGAAAACATATATGATTGATAATCAGCTAAGCAGAAGGAATTTAACTTTGGAGCAAGCTTCATATCTAAGAGGTATGAAATATAATCGTGAAAAGTTAGATAAAGGGAAATATGATAGATCGGAGCAAAAAGGACATAATGACCTTTATGAAAATACAACTTCAGAAAGATTAGCAGATGAATATAAAGTAAGTGAAAAAACGATAAAGAGAGATGCACTTTATGCTGCAGGATTAGAAAAAATTGGTAGCTTAAATGAAGATTTAAAAAGAGAGATTTTAGCTGGAAATGTTAAAGTTAAAAAATCTTCAATTCAGGCTTTTTCTAGAGCATCTGATATAAAAGAGATTAAAGATGTAAAAGATATTGAATCGGCAATTGAAAATAAGCCTAAAGTCTTAAAAACGGATAATAAATTAAATGAATCATCTCAAAGAATTGTTATGCTTCTGAAAAAGATGAGTTCTGCTAAAAAAGGACAGATTAAAATTTGTGATGATATAATTAAAGAAGCTGAAAAAATGAAATTGCTTTTTGAATAGCATAAAGGCCAGATTGTCCTTTATGAAAAAAGTAAAAGGGGGCGAAGATTTTAAATCTTCGCCCCCTTTTTGTCTCAAAATAGTTGACGCTTAATAAGCTATACGTAATTAGGTTTATTTATTAGGTACTCTTCTTTAAGTTGTGTGATTATTTTAAAAAGATTTTCTTTTAAACGCTCAAAAACTTGTTGAATATCTTTTTCACTCATGTCTTCTTTTTCTACTGTTTCTAGTTTTCTTATATCTTTCATACTCTGTTTTATTATGAAAGTATCTATTGAAGCTTTCATTTTGTGAGCTAGATTTTTAAGTAAATTATAATTTTTGGATTTAATAGCATTTTCAAGTTCAACTAGATTATCAGGTGTCATTTCAACAAATATCTTGATCATTTTTTCTTTAAACTTCGGATTATTTACAGACATTGTTTCTAGTTTTTCAAGGCTATAAGACTCTCCTATTTCATTTTTATTAGTTTCATTTGGATTCAAAATCATACTATCTGCTTTTATGTTTAAAACTTGGCAAATTGCTGTAAATAAGTTGTTAGGCTCAATTGGTTTAGAAACATAATTATTCATGCCAAAGCCTAAAAACTTTTCTTTATCTCCTTTAAGAGCATTAGCAGTTAAAGCAATAATAGGTATGTTATTACCAGTATTTCTTAGATATTTAGTTGCTTCAATCCCATTCATAACAGGCATTTGAATATCCATTAAAACAACATCATAAGTATTTTTAGATATAAGCTCTAATGCATCTTTACCATTACCAACTACATCTACTTTTGTGTCCCAATTTTCAAGAACGGATATAGCAAAAAACTGATTTAATTCATTATCTTCTGCAAGCAGAACTTTTATACCTTTTAAGGCATCCTTTGTCTGAATTAAATTCTGTTGTTTTTTAATTTTAGACTCATCACTTTTATCAAAAGAAATTATTACAATAAACTCAGAGCCTTTATTTGGAGTACTTTTTACATCTAAATTACCTTTGAAAAGCTTTACGAGTTCTTGAGTAATTGATAAACCTAAACCCGTACCTCCAAATCGCCTAGTAATAGATGAATCTTGCTGAATAAAGCTTTCAAATATTTTATTAATATGTTCGGGTTCGATACCAATACCAGTATCTGAAACTGTGAACTGAATTTCATTAGTTTTATCTGTTTCTTTTAAAAGTTTCACAGATAGCTTTACTTCTCCATAATCAGTAAACTTAATAGCATTACTCAAAAGATTTAGTAAGATTTGATTGAGCCTAAATGGATCTCCAATAACTACTGAGTGAATTCTTTCGTCAAAATCATATTCAAGCACTATACTTTTTTCAGCAGCTCTTAAACCTTGTGTTTTTACAATTTGTGAAGTGATTTGATCGAGTTTAAAAGGGATTTGTTCTATATTTAATTTACCTGCTTCAATTTTAGAAAAATCTAGGATGTCATTTAGTACTACTAGAAGATTATCTGCGGAAGTTTTAATAGCATCAAGAAAGCTCCTTTGCTTTTGATTTAGCTTTGTATTCTTTAATAGACCAGCCATGCCAATTATAGCATTCATGGGTGTCCTTATTTCATGACTCATGTTAGCTAAGAAATGCTCTTTAGCTTTTGCCGCTTCAAGCGCATTTTTTTCTGAAAAAATTAAATTTTCTTGAAATTTGGCTCTATCGTATTCAAAAGATAATATGTTACAAACAGTCTTTAATAATTCAAAAATATTATCATTCCAGATTCTATCTTCTTTTAAACATTCATCAAAGCCAATATGACCAATTAACTTCCCATTAAGCCACATTGGATATATCAAAAGAGAAATGATGCCCTGTGGTTCTAAAATGCTAACTAAATCGTCTGGAAGGTCTTTTATATTTTCAGAAAAGAACCTACCTTCAGATTCCATTATTTCAAAGAAGGATGGAATTATATCAAATGGAATATCTTGTAAATCTTCGATTTGAGGAGAAATTCCTTTATTGCACCATTCAAAGCTGTTCGTTGTACAGTGAGTATCGTGATTGTTTTCAAAAATATAAACTCGACTTACATCAAGAAATTCACCAAGGTTTGCCAAAGTATAATTCATCTTTTCTTCAAAAGAAAGATCTTGTCTATTGATGTTAAAAGAGATTTGTGAAAGTAATTTTTGTTGAGTTAAATTTATTTCAAGATTATTTTTTTGTTGATAAAGTGCTTTCTCAGCTATTTTCCTTTCAGTTATATCTTTATATCTCCACAAATGACCTTTGTATTCATTTCCGTTAAAAATAGGAATGTAGTCTCTTTCTAGAATTCTTCCATCAATCATACTAATTTCATCACTAAGTACAGTCTTTTTTTCTTGTAGTAAAATATGTACGTCAGAGATAAATTTTTCAGGATTATGGAATAAATATTTTAATTGTTCTAATGCTTTGTCACAATTTGCTCCAATCATCTTAGAAGGTTCAACAGGTATGTTGAACATGTTGCAGGTAGATTCATTAATAAGTGTAATTTCTCGATTCTCATCTTCTATTAGAATGCTATCTTGTAAGCTTTCCATAAGAATGTTCATTCTAGAATAAAGGGAATTTAATTCATGTTCCTGTTTTTTTCTCTCTGTGGCATCTGTTTGTACAGAAATGAATTTTTTAACTTCTCCATTTTCATTTAAAATTGGGGTAATATCACAAGAGCACCAATATTTTCTACCTTGCTTACTATAGTTAATTACTTCTACATTGAAATGTTCTTTAAATCGTAACCCATTTTTAAATTTATTAATCGAATCTATACTTGTATCTTCACCTTGTAGAAAATGACTTGGTTTTTTACCAATAATTTCGTCTAACTTATAACCAGAAACTATTTCGAAGCTTTTATTAGCCCATTCTATTTTGCCATAGGCATCTGTAATAACGACTCCATTACTGGTTTGACTAGCAACTATTGATAGCTTTTCAAGATCAGCTTCAATTTTCTTTAATTTGGTTATATTTTTCGCATATAATATGAGTTCTCCTTGAGAATTAATTGGCACGTAACTCGTACTGTAAAAGCTATCATTTACTTTAATATCCTCTTCGAAAGCTTTAAATTCGGCTATTATTTTTTGTATTTTGAGTTTACCAGAATCTGTATCATTGAAATAATTATAAAGAGTTAACTTTCCTGCTCTATTACAATAATTGATTTTACCAGAAGGAGAGAATTTTAAAATGGGATTAGGATCCTCTTCAGATAATTGTGATATTTCTTTAATCTTGGTTGATTGTTCTTCTAACTTATGTTTTAAATCGTTTGTGATATCCATTTCATTAATAGAGATCAAGATAAATTCATTTTGATTATGATTAATAAGTTGAAGTTTGACATTAAAATTAAGTTTTGAGTTGGAACTTTTAGAAAAAGT
>PBYL01000025.1 GCA_002729595.1 Thalassovita sp.
CATCGACACTATATGATCCATATTAAAATTTAGATCATAAGATTTCATAAATGAAATTTGCTTAGTGATCACCAGTGTACCAGCAATAAAAATTAAAGAAACTGTAAACTGAAACACCAATAAACTCTTTTGTAACCACTGCCCTGTTCCACTCCATTTTATGTTCTCTTTTAAAGATTTAATCACATGTACATTGGTTAACAAGAGGGATGTTACAAAACTTGAAATCAGCCCGATCATAACACAAATGCCAATGATAAATAGTATGGCAGGAGCATTTTGTATAATGTTATATTGAATATCGAGGTCGTAAAACTCATTTACATACGGAGCGAAAATATAAACACCTATTAATGCCAGAACTACAGAAACCACTGTGGATATTAAACCTTCTACCAAAAACTGAAAGATTAATTGGCTTTTTAAAGACCCCAACACTTTTCTAACTCCCACTTCTCTTGATCTGGTAAGCCATTGACTTACAGAGAGATTGACTAGGTTTACACATGAAATTACCAAAATGGCAATAGTAATTATAGAAAGAATACTTAATGTCCTTTCGTTTTCGGTGTTTCTAGCATGCTCTTCTTCCATTGAGAAAAAGGTAACAAACTCACCTTGCCTATCTGCTAAAAAATGTTTCTTAGTAACTGCTTCAGTTTTAGACTCTAAATCTTTAATATTTGTCCCTTTAGCGACACGAATATAGCCGGTCATAAAAGTGTTATACCAATTGCCCATTTGGTCTTCGTCCATTGGGCTGGGGCTTGCCGGCCAAGATAAAAGTGATTCAAATTGAATGGAAGAATTTTTTGGTGGGTCTTTTACAACAGCAGTAACAGTTACCTCATAGCCCATTTCTTTCATGGTTAAGACTTTGCCAACAGGATTATCGTAACCAAACATTTTCTCAGCCATGCTTTCTGTTAAAACCAACTTGTTGGGACCTTCTAAAGCCGAGTTCAAATCTCCATGCACTTGCTCAAAAGTAAAGACGGAGAAAAAGCCGGAATCAACCAAATGAAAGACCAGATCAGAAGCCCTGCCCTCATCATACAAAAACATATCTGACCAAGAATTAAACCTTGTGCTGCTAATAATTTCCGGATATTCTTCCATTAAAGTAGGCGTAAGCGGAGTAACAATCATATCTGAATGATCGCCTTCTTTCGTTTTGGTACCTACTCGGTAAATTTCTTCATAATCAGCATTAAACTTATCAAATGAATTTTCATAATCTATAATCAGATAGAGCATAATTACCGCACAAATACCTATTGACAAACCAAAAACATTAATCAACGAATTGGTTTTGTACTTGATAAAACTTCTCCATCCTGACTTTAAAAAATTTTTAAACATACCATAAAAGTTTAGTTGATAAGAGCCTTCTATCGGCTTGATAATACCTGGTCTGAATAATTGTAGTACATCTCTAAAAAATCGCCAATTCGCATTTTTTTCCCCTTTTTCATGCATATTTCTCTCATATCGCTCCATTAAATCACCTTCTAAATCTTCCACATAAAATGGGTGGCAATACCAATGGAAAAAACTAAGTATCCATCTGGGTGGTTGTTTCGAATTACTGCTGGTTCTCATTTTATTCATTTCTTAAAGATTCAATTGGGTTCGTAAGTGCAGCTTTAACTGTTTGAAAAATGATCGTTAAAAATGCTGCTGAAATAGCCAACACACCACCTATTAGAAAATGGCTAACAGATATATCGATTCTATAAGAAAATATTTGCAGCCATTTGTCCATCGTGAACCAAACAATCGGAATCGCCAATACAAATGCGATGCATACATATAGCAGAAAATCTTTGCTGAGTAAATGGATGATGTTGCTAACTGTAGCTCCATTTACCTTTCTAATTCCAATTTCTTTGGTTCTTTGTTCGGTGGTAAATAAGATCATTGCCAATAAACTGAGGCAAGAAATGATGATTGAGATAATGCCAAAATAACTAAAAAGCTTTCCGGTTCGCTGGTGGTAAATATGCTGCTGATCAAATCGCTCAGACATAAAAGTATATTCTACGGGATAGCCGGGATTTATTTTTCTAAAAGTCTTTTCTATAAATGATAAAGTATTGGCTTTCTGGTGGTTACTAATTCTAATATACAAATTACCAGAACTGCCATTTAAGATAAAAACTGGTTCAATCGGGCTAGTTAATCCCCAGTAATTAAAGTTATCTACCACACCAATAATTTCTATCGGTTCTTTATTCCAAGGGAGTTTTACCTTTTTGCCAATTGGCAACTGTATGCCCATTTCGTCAGCCGCTTTTTGGTTAATTACCACAGACTGATCATCTGTGCTACGGCCATCAAAAAAGCGACCTGTTTGTAGTTTAATGCCAAAGGTTTTTGAAAAACTACTATCGGCAGTCATCGGCCTTATAGTTAAATCATCTTCCCTATTTTTCCCATCCCATTCCGATATTTTAGTATCAAAATAAATGTATTCGAAGGTAGAGCGAGAGATGTTTTTGATGTCTGCATATTGAGATAACTCATTTTGTAAAACTGCTAAATTTTGCTCGGTTTCTTTATTTAGCTTCAGTGAAAGCAGGTTTTCTTTTACATAACCTAGATTTTTATGTTGGATAAATTCCAATTGATCTTGCAAAATGAAAGTACCAGTTATCATGCAAATACTTATGCAGAACTGAAAAATTACCAAAGACTTTCGTACAGAAACCCCATTTGTATTTGCCGAAATTCTCTTTTGCAAAAGAGAGATAGGTTTTACCGATTTAAACATCATTACTGGTAAAACAGTCGTGAGAAAAAGCATGGCTAAGGTTAAACCTACAAAAACCGAAATCGCACTGTACTCATTTAGCAAAGTGAAGATTGCTTTTTCATCTCCCATAAAGAAATTTGCTCTAAAGAAATAAAGCAATATTCCGGCTAATAAGATCGCCAACACACTGTAAACAAAAGACTCTGTTAAATACTTTTGTACGATGTTATTTAAGTTCGCACCAAGCACTTTTTCTAACCCAACCTGTTTGTGATGAAGCGTAAATCTTGATGTCGTGAGACTTACATAATTCATGCAGGTTAATACGAAAATCAATAATCCGGCAATGGAAAAAATCCATATGTATTTAATGTCGCCACCATTCGAAAAGAATGGAGTCATGTGTTTGTTAAAGTGAACCTCTGCAAGCGGAATTAAAGCTGAAGACCATCTGGTTTTATTAATCTTATCGTAGAAAGATTTAAAAGCATTGGTTTTACTAAGTAATTCATCGGGGTTTGTATTGGCTTGCAACTGAATAAAGGTGGCACAAAACCAAGCTCCCCAAGCATGATTTACATCTTGCTTGGCATTCACTTCAAAAGGAATAATAAAATCGAATTGGAAAGAAGAGTTTTCTGGTAAGTTTTTTAAAATCCCTGAAACTGTATAAGTCTCATTTTTATTGAGCGTAACCAATTCGCCTAAAGCACTTGTGTAGCCAAAAAACTTCTTACTTGTAGCCTCTGTAAGAATGATGCTTTTACTATTAAAATTACTGGCATCGCCTTCTGTAAATTCGAAATTAAACATCTCGAAAAAAGCTTGATCTGTCTTGGCTCCTTGCTGCATAAAGTTCTTCTCATCAGCATGTAGCAAAACACCATCTCCCATAAAATCATACTTGGTAGCATTTACGATTTCGGGATATTCAGCAGTGAGCGATTCTGCCAAAGGTGCTGGTGTTACCACACTTGGTTCCCAACCATTCATAAGTATTTCTACCTGATAAATTTGATCTGCCTTTTTATGAAATTTATCGAAACTCAACTCATGCGAAACCCACATATAAATGCCTAAAACACAAGCTAGACCTAAACCCAAACCAGAAATATTAAAGAAAGAAAATACCTTTCTCCTCAACATATTTCTAAAAGTAATTTTCAAATGCGTTTTAAACATACCATAGTAATTTAAATGATTGCTCCCTTCAAACGGCCTCATTAAACCCGGTCTAAAGAGCAACAAAACATCTTTTGTATATTTTATTCGAGCAGCTTTTACTCCTTTTTCAATTACATTTCTATCAAACCTTTCGAGTAAATCGCCCTCAATATCTTCCAGATAATCCGGATGGCAGAACCATCGGAGCAGTTTAAGCAGCAGCTTTGGCAGTCTATCTGGTCGATGCTTATTCATATCATCTTTTATTCTGAGCGCAAACTCTTTACTGGATTCATCAATGCAGTTTTGATAGATTGATAGCTAATAGTTATCAAGGCGATGAGCACTGCACCAGAAGCTGCAATTACAAACATCCACCATTGTATTTTGACATGATACTCAAAACCTTGCAGCCATTCTTTCATCACGTAATAGGCAATGGGTGAAGCAATCACAATGGCGATGCCTATCAACTTCATAAAATCCTTAGACAACAAGGTAATTATCTGCGTAACCTTTGCCCCCAATACCTTTCTTATGCCAATTTCTTTTACTCTTTGTTCTGCCATAAAAATGACCAAACCCAACAAACCAAGGCACGAAATAAAGATTGCTAAAAAGGCAAAATATCTGGAAAGTCTAGCAACTACTTGCTCGCTTCTGTACAAATAGCCGTATTCTTCATCTGCAAATTGATGGGCAAAAGGAAACTCCGGATTCACCTTTTCATGCAGTATTTCCAAGTTTTCTAATGCTTCTTGCATTTTATCTGACTGTATTCTGATGAGCGCATAACCTCGACTTCTCTTATGAGTAAGCCTTAACACCAATGGTTTTATAGGATCGTGCAAAGACTTAAAATGGAAATCTTTAACAACTCCTACAATGGTGCCTTTCACCTCCCAAAAAGTAAGCGGCATGCCAATCGGGTCTTTATAGCCAATCGTTTTTAGAGCCGTTTCATTAATAATATAACTAGCAGAATCAGCGA
This sequence comes from Thalassovita sp., assembly GCA_002729595.1. Lineage (GTDB taxonomy): Bacteria > Bacteroidota > Bacteroidia > Cytophagales > Flammeovirgaceae > Chondrinema. Next base: position 4,911 of record PBYL01000025.1, read on the forward strand.
AACCTTCAGAAAATTCTCGGCCATACAACATGGTAGATTGCATCGTCTCAATAAAATCGTAACCAATGGTTGCTTGCGTAAAAGTGGGTCTTTCTGCTGGATCTTTGCCTTCCCAATCTACCGCGGCTGTAGTATTATCTATTTCCATCGGGCGGCTAGACATGCGTGTTATGTGCTCTATACCCGGAATTTTTAATGCCTCTGCTTTAAAATAATCGAAGTTTCTGGCCATTTCACCTGTGTTAGGCAAATAGACCAGATTGTTTTTTTGATAGCCCAGATTTTTGGTTTTGATGTAATCTACCTGCTTGCTAATTACAATCATTCCCACAATAAAAATCATAGACAAGGCAAACTGAAACACTACCAAGCCTTTTCGAAATAAGCCTGATGTTTTGCCTGTTTTTACATTGTTTTTAATAACCGCAATGGGCTTAAAAGACGATAGCAAAAAGGCAGGATAAGCACCTGAAATAATGCCAGTTACTAAAGTTAAAATGAAGATGCCCAACCAGAATGATGTATCTGTGGTAGGAAAAACAATATGCTTGCTGGTAAGTAAATTAAATGCCGGCAAGAGCAAAAACAGCAGTACCAACGATAAAACAATAGCTATTAAAGTAAACAATAATGCCTCAATAATAAACTGACCAATTAATGAAATTCTCACTGCGCCAATCACTTTTCTCACCCCAATTTCTTTGGCTCTTTTTACCGATCTAGCTGTGCTCAAATTCATGAAATTTATACAGGCAATAAGTAAGATGAAAACAGCCACAATCTCAAACATTTTTACATATTCAATTCTGCCACCTGCAATTTTCCCATTGTCAAAATTGCTGTATAAATACTGGTCTTTATAAGGTTGAAGGCCGAGCTCAAGTCGATCATTTTCTGAGTAACCTTCATCATAATTTTTAATGAAGTGCTGAATCTTTTTGCTTACTTGATCTGCATCGCTTTCTGCTTGTAGTTTTACAAATGTACTTGGACCAGAATTTCCCCATTTTTCTAACCATTTGTTTTGCGCTACAAAAAACTCCCAACTAATAATGTATTGAAATTTTTCTGAGCTCTTATCTGTAATGTCTTCAAATACACCCGAAATTTTCAGCTCAGTTTCATTATTAAACTTGATAGATTCGCCCATTGCTTGCTCTGGACTTCCGAAAAAGTTATTTGCCATTTTTCTGGAAATGGCTATGCTTTCAGGAGTTTTAAGTGCTTCTTCTGGTGAGCCAATCAGAAATGGATATGAGAATATCTTAAAGAAATCTTCGCCTGCAAAAGTGCCGGGAATTTTCATTTTCTTATCTTCTACTGAAAACGTATACCAACCAATCCAAGAATAACCGCAAGCCAACTCTACATCTGGAATTACTTTTTTGAGTTCTTCGGCCAATCGTCCGGGAGTATCGTAACTGCCGTTCACCTCTTTGCCAGAATATTCGCAACTGGTAACCTTATAAATCTGGTCTAAATTTTCGTGGAAATTATCAATCTGATATTCATTTTGAACCCAAAGCGCTATTAAAATACTACAGGTGAGTCCGAGAGATAAACCTGAAATATTGATAAGAGAAAAAACTTTGTTTTTGGCGATGTTTCTCCAACTGATTTTTAAATAATTTTTAAACATTCCATAAAAATTTAGTCGATAAGTACCTTCTACAGGTTTGATAATCTCAGGTCTGAATAATTTCAGAATATCCCTTATAAATTCTCTTTTGGCTGTTTTGTAGTTTATTTCTTTGGCATTGTGGTCAAATCTTTCGAGCAAATCACCCTCTATGTCTTCCAAATAATCTGGATGACAAAACCAGCGGAAAAACCGCAGCATGTACTTCGGTGGTGAGTTTTTCTCTTTCATTTTATCAATTATTGAAAGATATTTTTGGCACAGCATTCCATAAATTGATGCGCTGCTCTTTGGTTTCTTGCAACACTTGCATACCAAAATTGGTCACCTGAAAATAGCGCTTTCTCTTTCCTCCTCTTTCTTGTGTGGCTTCACCAAATTCAGAAGAGAGATAACCTTTTTTTTCTAATCTTCTCAATACGGTTTGTAATGCACCAATACTCACCTTGCGATCTAGGCGACCTTCCAACTCATCGATTATGGCAATTCCATAGGCCTTTCCATGCAAAATGGCTACGGTTAACATGACAACTTCTTCAAATTCTCCTAAGTGATGCTTGCTCATAAAATTATTATTTACCTTAAATGTAGTTTTTATATTGATTAGGTGCAAAAAATATTTACCTTAAATGTAGTTTTTATTATTTGAATGGTAAATAGTAGAGACCAAAAATGAACTAGTAAATTTGATTTTAACTGCTTTATTATTACTTATCCTTTAGTAAAGTTTATATACTTGTTATCTTTTACTAAGCATTATGGCAACCTACACTGAAGAGGAAATATTAAGAGACCTTGACACAAATGAACTTTATGATTTATTTTTTGATCTTGAAGATGGTTATTTCTATACATCTGGCAGTCGGATTAATTTATTTGCTGATGATAAACGTTGGGCAATTGTATTTGAGAAAAGTGGTTTCGGAAATCGAAGTGGTCACATAGAAATAATACTCGACTTTTGTGGTAATTGTATACTTAATAAAGACTCAAACCACACTTATAATACTAAATGGGTTTATCTAGTCACAGGTGAACAACTAGCTGAAATCGAGGAAGGTTTTGAGCGCGTATCATCTAAGGCATCTAAAATCTCAATTAGAGGTCAAGAACTTTGTATTGAACATGATTATTCAAAATATCAATCAATGGGAATCAAAATATCGGAGTATAATAACCCACAAAAGTTAATAGACTTTGCTTCATTAACTAGGTACTTAGATGAAATGAATCCATTGTTATTTCGTGCAAATGAAATTGAACTTCGTCAGATGTTGCCTGATGATATTCCTCTTATAATGCAATTAGATGCATGGCACCATGAAAAGTGCATAGACTATGATGACCCTAACCCAAGTGAATTAGAAACATTTCAATTAATTGCTAAAGTTCTAGTCTCTAAAGACACTAATGACTGGAAGCCGAAAAAAGTAGCAAATAACAATTGGAGAAATTGGCCAGAGGCTGGTACACTTTAAACATAAAAATCACATCCATTTAAAAGGAATCACTCCTACAAAAGCTTGCATACGAAAAACACAATGCTACTTTTACCAATGTACGGTAGCAAGAATCGCATCAATAGACCCGTTAAAATTTTATAAAATGGATAAGGTTAATTTCTTGTTGATAAAATCTGAAATAATCTCAGCGAAAAGTTACGAAGAGATTCAAAAGCATTTTCAATTGCCACTTCAACTTTTCTCCAATCATATAAAGTTTACTAAAGGACTAGGGTATTTATTTGGTAGAAAGGAAGGTATTATGCTCATTGGTGTTTTGCTAAATTCTAGATGGTTTAATGCTCACATTCCTAGTAAAAACTTAACCGAACTAGAACTGCAAATTTGTAAGCTCGATCCAGAATCAAGCATACTTTCATTTTGGACAAACTCAAATATTGCGGGATATTATTACAGATTGATTAAAGCATCTAACTTTATAAAATCTTTTGAAGGAAATGATGGCTCTGATGATTTTTTAATTTTTGGAAACGATTTTTCGGATTTTGAAAAGGAATTGCTCAGTACTAGAAAATTATATGATGATGAGGAAGCTACATTTTATTTTTCAACACAGCTAAAAGAATACTTGCCACATTATTCTTTAGGCAGCACGCTCATCACCAACATACTAGCTACAGAATTTAATATAGATTATTGGGAATTAGAAAATGAATTCCATTTTGATCATTACCTTTTACCTACAGAGATGGAAGAACTCAAAAGATTAGGTTTGATTTAAAATTGGTCACCATCAAGGATTAAATTTGATAAGCAGAAAACTTCTCTCAAAATAGACTGACTGGACTCTACTTATCCTATTGCAAAGTTTATATACATGACTTCGATAGATAAATTTTTTCAAGAATACATTAATATAGACAACTTTCATGAACTTGAATATGGAAGAGATATTGAGGTATTAAGAACATTTAAAAAGGAATATCCAATTATTAATTATGACTTGCAAAAACAATTAATTGATTGTCTTAATACAAAACATAAACAAGAATTTGTTGGTGATCTAATGTATTATTATGATCAAATTCCTGATATGCTTATCAATAAATTATTGATAGTTGCTATAAATTATAAAGATCCTAGTTTTAATCGTATTTTCATAAACCCGAGTATCAAAGCCATCGGTACAAAAAAAATAATTGATAAACTTGTTATTTTATTTAAGACCGCAGACAAAAAAACAAAGATCGGAATTTCTAAATTATTTTACTGGATAAACCCCTTAGATAAAAAAGAATTAGACGAAATTCATGAGTTAGTCCTCAAAAGGATTATTGAGAAAAATGATATTGTAGAAAACTATTTTTTCTATTATGATTTTATTAGAGATAACAAATACTATTCTGATAGTAATTACAAACTTTATAATTCAGCAAAACAACATTTGAAAGATATTCCAGAGGGTGTTCTTAATTTGATCAAGAAAATACAATATGATGAATCACAAAGAAACTTTCTTAAAAATGAATTAGGCTGGGATATTATTTTATAATATAAATATGCAAGAGCTTGGATATAAATGCCTGCTGCGCTACACCGCCAAAATGTTGCACTTAAAAAAACAAACCCAGCCTTTAAAGCTGGGTTATATAAATTTCTACTCCTTCACTAAATCTCCCTGAAAATCAACTTCTAAAGCAAAAGGGTTTAAGATCTGATCGATAATGATGCTAACTGTTCTTCTGTTTAAAGCTGTGGTAGATGAATATTCTTGGTCGATATTCCAGTTTTTCCACGCTGCTTTAATTCTCTGCTCTTTAATCTCAGTATATAATTGCTTTAAAATACTTGCGATAAATGGAAAAGTAATCCCTTTACCAGAAACCGGTATGTTTTCAAGTTCAGGATAATAGGCTAGCAATCCTGTTTTTAATTCATATTCAGATACTATTCTTTCTGGATAAAACCAAGTCTCATTTGCCCATTTGTAAGGCACACCTTCTGCCTTTAAAATATGTGTAGCAGCAATTCGCTGCATAGAAGCAAAAGCTTTGTCTGATGCAGAAACATCAATTAGCGGCATTATATAAGCCTTATAATCTAACAATGCATTCTGTACTTCTCTAATTGAAACTTGAGAAGTAGGTACTTGCTTCTTTATGGCAGTAGCTGCAATCGCTCCCGATGCCTGCCCAACTCCCAATACAACTGGCTGCAATCTGCTAGTGCCATTTACAATGTTAGAAACACTGATGTTTTTCTCTGCTACCAAAAAGTTTTCAATCTTCTCGGGAATCAAACTACCTAAGGGAATATTGTAACTAGGCACTCTAATATGGATAAATTCAATCTTGGGAGCATCAGGCTTTTTCGCATGATGGTGATCTATCGGATAGTCTCCCACTGCCACACCTGTTTTGGATAGGTTGTATTTATAAGGTGCTTCTAAATGATTGGCTGTAAGAAAAACCTTGCCCTTTACTCTTCTACCCTCTCTGTGATAAGGGATAAAAGGCAAGGCATCTTTAGTGGCAAATTCATTTTCTAATCGAAGGTTTTTAAAGCCCAATTCGTTCTGGATATAATACACAAACCCCAATGTGAAATTCTTGGCTTCCTGTACTTTTGCATCTAATTCTGCTGGCGACAAACCTTCCCACTCAAAGTAAAAATCGTTGCCACAGTTAGGCCAGTTAATCATGTATTTGTTATTGGGTAATTTGCCATAACTCAGCATTTTCGAGCATTCAGAAACTGAATTAAACATGGCATCCCCTTTTAAATCACAAGCACATTCGTAGTTTTTGCTATCGTAATCTTTCGGTTTCTTAACCAAGCCTTTCTTGCTTTTTACATCGCCGACATCTTTTAAAATGGCTACATAAGTTAAATCTTGAATAATAGAATTTGCTTTTTCTGGCGCTTCTGTTTCACCAGTTTCAGCTCGGGCATCCATTCCTAATCTATAATCTGCTCCGACAATGGGTAATAGTTCGCCAGTTTCCGTGGCATCAATTAAGATGTTTGCGGTTACCGTTTGCGCTTTACCATCCAAATTGTATGTTACTTGCCATAAACCATTTTCTTGCTTAATGGTAGAGTAATTCGCATTATAATGAATGGTTAAATTCGGAATGTTTGCCAGCTCTTTAAGAATGTTATTCGCCACAGATGGCTCGAACAAAGTATGGCTTACCCAACCAGTAGAAAGGGCACTCGCTCCTCCGTAATAATCATATAACTTTTGTCTAAACTCACCCCAAAAACCCGAAGGCATTTGGTGGTTGCCATCAATGGCAGATACACCTGCTGATGTCAACATGCCACCCAACCAAGGAGTGCGCTCGATCACCGTTACTTTGGTGCCCATTCTCGCTGCCTGAATCGCTGCTGAAGTTCCTCCGGCTCCGCCTCCAATAATTAAAATATCTGTTTTTTCTTGTGCTGAAACGCTGTAGATATATCCTATAAAAAATATCAGCCCTAATACTCTTCTCATCAATCGCATGTACTTTGTTAATAATATCATTTTCAAACTAGCGGTAAAATGCTAAAATAAACTAGAGATTTTTGATATTAATAATTTTTAATAGGTACATTTTACTGAATAATCAAAATCTTGTACTTTAATCTTGATATAAAAGTACGGCTGCGGCCGACCGCCAAAAGATCAAGACTGTGGACAAATCGTAATTTCAAATCAATTTCATGTTTATTTCAAAAACATCATTTAAAAATAAACCCAGTCAATATCACTGACTGGGTTTGGTAGGTTTCTACCTCAATCTATTTTTATTCATTTCGCAAGCTATCTATCGGGTTGGCAATGGCTGCTTTTATACTTTGGAAACCGATTGTGAGTGTAGCGACTAACAATGCCAGCACACCCGGAATGGCAAACAACCACCATTGTAACTCAATGCGATAAGCAAAATCTTCTAACCAATAATTAATGGCATATGCACCTGCCGGAATGGCAATTACAAATGCGATTATCACCAGTTTTATAAAATCACTCGTGATTAAAGCCACAATGTCTGTTACCTTAGCACCCAACACTTTTCTAATTCCCACTTCTTTAGTTCTTCGCTGGATGGATAACATCGCTAAACCAAACAAGCCCATGCACGAGATTAGAATTGAAAGCAAAGCACCTGCGGTAATCATTTGTTTCCATTTGGCTTCGGCTTCGTAATTTCTTTCATTCTCTGTATTCTTAAAATCATACTGGAAAGGGCGAAATGGAAGTATCTTTTTATAGGCATCTTCAATGGTAATAAGTCCATCAATAATTCGGTCATGTTTCAATTTGATCACCAAACTACCAGCACCTTTCTTATATAGTAATGGCCCAATTTTCTCTTTAAGTGAAGAAAAATGATAGTCTTTTACCACGCCAATCACCGTAAGCTTTTCATTATTATAGAAAAAGTCTACTTGTTTACCAATTGGGTTTTCCCAGCCTGCTGCTTTTGCAAATGCCTCATTTACCAAGACAGATTTCTCTTCTTCGTTTTGGTTCCCTTCAGTAAAATTTCTACCTGCAACAATAGGTACTTGCAAAGTTGGTAAGTAATTTTCGTCTATCCATTTAATAAAAAAACCTCTTTCTGTTCCATCGGTTTTGGCACTGGTGTAAGAGTTTCCGGGACTTACTAAAGATACACTTTGTATGGTCGTTTTATCAGACAACTCATTTTTAAATTGCGCTGCCAGTTCTGCTTCTTTGCCTCTTTCTAAACCTACCATCACTAAATCTTCGTCATTATAGCCTAAATCTTTATGCGTGAGGTAATCGAACTGAGCATAAATACCCACTGTACCGATGATTAAAAAAGTAGCCAATGCAAACTGTAAAACTACCAATGCCTTGGCCAAATAGTTTTTGCTGCTTAATTGAACTCGATTACTCAAAGCCTGTACTGGTTTAAAACCAGACAACACAATTGCCGGATAAAATCCTGCTGATAAACCTGTAATAAAGAATAAAACAATATATCCAACAACTAACTGTGTATCTAACAAATAGCTAAAACTCAACTGCTTGTTAGCCAGCTCATTAAAAGAAGGTAGCGATATTTCTACGATGAATAAAGCCGCTACAAAGGCGAACAAACATAGAGTAAAAGACTCGCCTAAAAACTGCCCAATTAATTGCGCACGCTGCCCACCAATTACTTTTCTTATACCGATTTCTTTTGCTCTTTTTAATGAATGAGCCACAGTAAGATTAATAAAATTGATACAAGCAATGAGCATGATAAATAAAGCAATTCCAGAAAGTATATAGGAATAAATAGGATTGCTACCCGATGTTAAGCCATTTCTTACGTCTCCAAATTCTGTATCAAGATGGATTTGTGTAAAAGGCTGCATACCAAAATGAATTTGCTCTTCCCGCTCAAATTTTTCTTTCGACTCTGCAAGTTCATCTTTCGCCTTACTTAAAAATACTTGATCTAGCTTGGGCAAAACCTGATTGTAATCTGCCTTTTCATCCAAAATCAAAAAGGTATGAATGTAAAAGCCCAACCACGAATTATCAATGTATTTGTATTGGGTTAAACTGAATTTGAAAGGAAGCAGCATTTCAAATTGCACAGAAGAGTTTTGAGGTGGATTTTTAGCAACACCTGTCACAACAAAAGGCTCAAAACTATCTCCTACTCTTAACTCTAGCGACTCTCCAACTACATCTGTTTTCCCAAAGTATTTCTCAGCACTTTTCTCTGTCAGCACCACAGATTGTAGTTCCGCAAACACATTAGATTTATCTCCGTGGATTAATGGAAATGTAAAGGCTTCGAAAAAATTATCATCAGTAAAAACCACGCGCTGATCAAAAGACTCATTCCCTTTTTTTATAATGTATGAGCCAGACTGCATTCTCACAAAAGATTTAACCTCCGGTATTTCTTCTTGAAAAGATGGCCCAACAATCAAGTTTGTACTTCCCAGTTTTATCTGGTTGTCTTCATTTGTAATGGTTGCAGTTACTCTGTAAATCTGATCTTTCTTCTCGTGAAATTGATCAAAACTCACTTCATCTTTTGTATAAAGAATAATGAGCATGCAACAAGCCAAGCCAATACTTAAACCGGTTATATTGATAAATGAAAAAACCTTATGCCGAAGCAAATTTCTGCTCGCTACTTTAATGTAATTGTTGAGTATACTCATAAGAATGATGTTTTTATCTTCTGATGAAGTTGTTTTAATATTTGAAAATCGGATGTATGAAAGCACTTCCCTAATGTAATGCCACTTGGCTTTTCGCTCACCAAGTTTTTGTACTCTCTTAGCAAATCGTTCATGCAAATCACCCAGAATCTCTTCTGTTAGCTCCGATGCACAAAACTTTTCCAAGAGTTTATCTGGCCAATTGGGTGGTTTATGTTTATCTCTTTTTTTATTCATTTCTTAAACTATCAATCGGATTGGCAATGGCAGCTTTCACACTTTGGAAGCTAATGGTAATTATGGCAATGGATAAAGCAACGAATCCCGGAAGTGCGAAAATCCACCAAGAAAGCTCAATGCGGTAAGCAAAATCTTGTAACCAATAATTGATGGCATAAGCTCCGGCAGGAATGGCGATTACAAAAGCAATAATGACTAATCGCACAAAATCAACCGAAATTAAAGTAACTATATCTGTCACTTTTGCCCCTAGCACTTTTCTAATGCCCACTTCTTTGGTTCGTCTTTGAATGGTGAGCATAGCCAGACCAAACAATCCCATAGAAGAGATGAATATAGAAAGCAAAGCTCCTGCTGTTATCATCTCTTTCCATTTGGCTTCTACCACATACCTTCTTTCGTTAATTGTGCTCATAAAATCATAATGGAAAGGGCGAAACGGAAACACTTTTTCGTAAGCTTTTTGTACTGCATCTAAACCCAATGGAATTTGATCTGCCTTTAGTTTAATCCACAAATCACCAGAACCATTTTTAAATAGCAAAGGTCTTATAGATTCTCTCAGCGACCTAAAATGATAGTCTTTAATTACTCCCACCACAGTTAATTGCTCATCGCGATAATTGATTACTTGCCCAATCGGATTTTTTTGAGAAAGCGCATCCCAACCAGCTTCTTTGGCAAAAGTCTCATTGATAATTACAGATTGCGTTTTATCATTTGGAAAATCAGTAGAGAAATTTCTGCCTTCTACCAAAGGTATTTCTGCCATTGGTAAAAAGGCTTCGTCAATCCAACTGATATCGAATTTGATGTCTGTCTCATTATTATTGATTTTGCCAATGGTTCCACTCTGCCCGAAGTATTTCACCGCAATATTTTCTATCGACACATCTTTAGCCAAATCATTTTTCATGGAATTTAATTCGAGTTCATAATCGCCATTTCCTAAGTGTACAATTGCTAAATTTTCATCATTATAACCTAAATCTTTATTTGTGAGCAAATTGAATTGTGCATAAATTCCAACTGTACCTATAATCAGAAAAGTAGCCAAAGCAAACTGAAAAACTACCAAGCCTTTTACCAGATAATTTTTCCCATTTGGTTGAAAGCGATTATATAAAATCTTAACCGGCTCAAAACCAGAAAGCACCAATGCCGGATAAAAACCAGCTATTAATCCAGTAGCTAAAAACAAGATAACATAGCCGGAAATCAATTTTATATCTAATAAATAAGTAAAGCTTAATTGCTTATTAGCCAATTCGTTAAAAGTTGGCAATACCAATTGAACAATTAAAATAGCTGCACAAAAAGCCAATAAACACAAGACGAAAGACTCACCTAAAAACTGAATAACAAGCTGAACTCGCTGCCCGCCAATTACTTTTCGAATGCCTATTTCTTTGGCTCTTCTAAGTGAATGAGCTACTGTGAGATTTATAAAGTTGATGCTCGCAATGAGAAGAATAAATAAAGCAATTCCAGACAAAATGTAAGAATAAATTGGATCGCTACCTGATGTTAAACCATTTCTCAAAGCACCATATTCAGCATCGAGATGAATTTGCGACAATGGTTGTAATTTGAAGTTCACAGCTTTAATGAAAGCAAAACGCTCTCTCATCAACTTCAATTCTTCAGCTGCTTTACTCTGAAAAACTTGATCGAATTTAGGTTCTACATCCATCCAAGAAGCTGTCTCATTGAGCACTACAAAAGTATTGAGATGGAAACCCACCCAATTGCTTTCTTCATCACTTGGTCTGCCAAACTTGAAAGGGATTAAGACATTAAACTGAATGGAAGAGTTTTGCGGTGGATTTTTAGCCACGCCAGTAATTACAAAAGACTCAAACTGATCTTCAAAATTTAAGTCGAGAGTTTTGCCGACTACATCGGTTGTCCCAAAATATTTTTTTGCCGCATTTTCAGATAATACCATCGTATTTAACTCCGAAAAAACCTGATTTGAACTGCCAGCAACTAGTGGAAATGAAAATACAGAAAAGAAGTTGTCTTCTACTGCTAGCACCTCTTCATTGTAATTATCTGTGCCATTTCTAAGAATTTTGGTGGTAGTCTCCATTCGGGTGTAGCTTGCTATTTCGGGAACTTCTGCCGCAAAAGAAGGCCCTACAATCTGATTGGTTCCCCCAAGTTTTTTAATACCATCGTCACGCGTCATCATCGCAGTAACCCTGTAGATTTGATCTTTCTTTTCGTGGAATTGATCAAAACTCACCTCATCTTTTGTATACAAAACAATGAGCATACAACAGGCAAGACCAATGCTTAACCCCGTAATATTGATAAATGAAAAGGCTTTATGGCGTAGTAGATTTCTGCCTGCTACTTTAATGTAATTGTTGAGTATACCCATAAGTATTATGTTTTTACCTTCTGATGATAGTTTAAAATTTGATAATCGTATGTATGCCATCACTTCTCGCACATACTGCTTTTTTGCTTTTTGTTCACCCACTTTTTGTGCTCTTAAAGCATAGCGTTCGTGCAAATCTCCCAGAATTTCTTCTACTAACTCTGGCGAACAAAAGCGTTGCAATAATTTGTCTGCCCAACGTGGTGGTTGATATGTTTTCTTTTTATGCTTAGACATTAAGTTTATTGATATTAGCTATTCGTATTTTAAAGTTTTTGCCGGATTTAAATGTGCCGTTTGTAATGCATGCAATGCCGTTATGCTAAATGTGAGCAACAGTGTAAACAGCAATACCAAACCGAAAAGCAGGTAATTCATCTCCGTTCGAAAAGCGAAATTTTCTAACCAGATATTTACAATATTCCACGCAGTGATAAATGCTGGCAATGCGGCAATAAGCACTAACAACACAAAATCTCTGCTCATCATCACGACTAAATCGCCAACACTTGCGCCTAATACTTTTCTAATTCCCACTTCTTTAATCCGCTGTTTAGAAAGGTAAGAAGCCAAACCAAACAAGCCCATAAATGAGATGATAATGGTAATTATAGACAAAGTGAAAAATACTTTTCCACGAACCTGATCTGCTTCGTAAGCTCTTTGCAATGCATCATCTAGAAAGCGATATTCAAAAGTAGTATTTGGGAAAATCTCAGCCCAATGTTTTTCGATCACTTCCATACCCGCAGAAACATCTTGCTTGATCTTTAATGCGAGCATATCCGAATTTCTAAATAAAAACATTTGAGGTTCAATCGCGGAGTGTAACGAACTTTGATGGAAGTCTTTCACCACACCCACAACCTCAAAAAACTTAGGATTATCTTTACTTCCAAACCTCACTTTTTTACCTAATGCATTCCCTAAATCATAATCCTTTACAAACTGCTCATTCACAATAGCAGACTCCGTAACATCAGCCGGAAACTCTGTTGAAAAATTTCTTCCCGATACCAAGTTGATATCCATTGTTTTGAGAAAATCATAATCGAAACGACCAATGTAGGATATTTTCTGCACCTCTCCCGATTCACCTTCGGCACTCACTGGCCCTCTTCGCATGTTACCTCCACCCGGAATAAAACTGGCAGTAGCAGCTGCTTCTACAAATTGATTTTGCAAAACTTCATTCTTAAATACCTCCCACTTATCCGCTTCATAATCGCTTGGTAGTGAAAGCATTACAAGCTGATCTTTGCTAAAACCTAAATCTTTTTTTCTGAGGAATTGTAGTTGGTCGTAAATCATTCCGGTACAGGTAAGCACAAAAATTACAATGGCAAATTGTACACCCACAAGCACTTTTCTAAAAGGCACATTTTTAACCAACTTGCCCTTCATTACAGCAGCAGGTTTGAATGCCGAAAGGAAAAAAGCTGGATAACTTCCACCTATAAAGCCAATAAATATCAGTATTGCAAGCATTCCTAAGAGCACTGACCATTGCCAAAATTGACTCAAACCCAACTGTAAACCTAGCATTTGATTGAGCCCATCCATACTTACAAAAAGCAATAAAACTCCGAATACCATTGCCAGAAAAGTAAATAGAAAAGACTCTGTTAAAAACTGTTTTACCAGCTCTGTACGATGTGAACCCATTACTTTTCTGATGCCCACTTCTAAAGCTTTTTTGCTTGCCTGAGCCGTAACCATATTCACATAACTGATACCGGCAATGAGCAATAGCAAAATGGCAACTCCACTAAAAATATACATATAAGTTTCACCACCAGTCTCATTAAAATGGATGGCAGTTAAGGGCACTAATGCATGGTTGGCACGCACTAAAACAGGTTCTCTATCAGCATTTAAATACTTATCGTAAATGGAAGAAAAACTGGCTGCTAGGTTTTCAACATCTGCTTTTTCATTCAGCAAAACATAAGTATTCACATTAAACTCATTAAAATAATAATCTGATAAATGTGGATCAGACTCAGCAGAAATAAAGGCTTCTGCTTGTATATTGCTGTTTTTGGGAATGTCTTGAAAAACTCCTGTTACCAGAAAAGATTGATTTTTACCTAGACTTTCATTGATCAAATTACTATTGATGATCTTGGCTATTGGATCTTGATCACCAAAAATTCGCTTAGCTAAACTCTTAGAAATAATGATTTTATCTGGGCCAATAAGTGCCGTTTTTGTATTCCCTTCAAACACATCAATTGAAAACACTTTTAATAAATCTGCATCGGTGGCATAAATAGCCGACTCTGCTACTTCATTATTTTCAAATTGTAGCTCGATAGATTCTTGCTGCCAATATTGATACACCCTTACAAAAGCTTCAATTCCGGGATAATCTTCTTGAAAGTAAGAAGCCAAATTTGCAGGTGTCGAACGCCAATTTACTTCAATTTCTTTCTCATGTGTTTGAACAGATGGTGTTTCAATGCGATAAACTCGGTCTGCTTTCTCATGGAAATGATCAAAGTTCAACTCAAAATCCAGATAGATTAAAATATACAAAACTGCCGCAATTCCCAGACCTAATCCGAAAATGCTAAATCCCGAGAACACTTTGTTACGAAAGATATTTTTGCCCGCAATTTTTAAGTAATAAACTAACATATCTGTAAATTGTGGTGAATAATAATCTGAGTTATTCCGCTTAAAATTAGCTAGTCGTATAAATGCCCACACTTCGCCCACATACTGTTGTTTGGCTTTTCGCTCACCCACTTTTTGCACTTTTAAAGCATATCGTTCGTGCAAGTCTCCCAGAATTTCTTCTGTGAGTTCCGATGAACAAAAGCGCTTTAGCAAGTTATCTGCCCAGCGTGGTGGTTTATATGGATTCTCACTCTTACTCATTTCTCAAACTATCAATCGGATTAGCTAAAGCCGTTTTGATTGATTTAAACCCAATTGTAAAACCTGCGATTAATACCCCTGAAATAGCTGCAATGGCAAAAATCCACCAGCTCATATCAATTTTATAAGTAAAAGTATTCAGCCAGTTATTCATAAAATAATAGGCAATTGGTACCGCTATGATGAAAGCCAAAGCAATGAGCAATGCGAACTCTTTAGAAAACAAGTAGATAATATGCTGTGCCGATGCACCCAACACTTTTCTAATGCCAACTTCTTTAGTTCTCTGCCCAGTAATAAAACTGATTAAGCCATACAAACCCAAACAACCAATAAAAATGGCGATTCCTGCAAAGAGCGTAAGGAATCTACTTGTTCTCCTTTCCTGATCGTACCAGGTTTCAATATCATCATCTACAAATCGGTAATTCATATAATATTCTGGAAAGAGTGCTTGCCACTGGTCTTCAATTGCGCTAATTGCTTCTCCTGCATTTTTCAAGTCTATTTTAAATGAAGCCAATTGGAATTGATGCTTTAAATCTACTAGCATCACAGGGTATATTTTTTCGTGTAATGAAAGCGTATGAAAATCCTTTACCACACCTTTAATAAAAATGTTTTTGCCACCACAAGTAACCATTTCACCGATGGCTTCTTCTGGGTTGGTAAAACCGATTTCTTTCACAAAAGCCTCATTCACTAAAATACTGCTATCTCCATCGCGCAATGGTGCACCAGCCAACAATGGAATATCATACACTTCTAAGTATTTATCATCAACTGGTTTCATCTCGACTTGCCTACCCTTGTCTGGGTCTGATTCGTGCCAAAAAAGATTAAACCACTTATTAGAAGCCGCAGAAGGCGCATTTAATGAAAAACTCACTCCTTCAATCTGCGGATATTGAGATAATTTATTTCTGATAAAATCTGCTTTACTTTCATCATATTCCGGCAAGTCGACAATAAGTACTGCTTGCTTATTAAAACCAAGTGAAGTAGTTCTGAAATAATTTTGCTGGCTAACCACTACAATTGTGGCGATAATTAATACCTGCGTAATGGTAAACTGAAACACCACCAAACCTTTGCGCAACCACAAAGCACCAAAGTTATTCGAAGATTGGTTAGCCTTGAAAATGGACACCGGTTTATAACCAGACAAAACCATTGCCGGATAAAAACCTGCCAACACACTCACCACAACACATTGGATTACCAAAGCCAAGATTACATCATTAGAGAACAAAAGTTGCTCGTCTAAATTAATCTCAAGTAGTGTTTTGAGATAAGGTAACAATATGGAAGCTAACACAACAGAAAGAATTGTCGCCACCAAAGTTAAGGTAAAAGACTCGCCCATAAACTGAAATATCAATTGCTTTCTCGAACTGCCCATTACTTTGCGCACTCCCACTTCTTTTGCTCTTTTACCAGCTTGCGCAGTAGTAAGATTTATAAAATTGATACAAGCGATTAATAGAATAAATAAGCCTATGAGTGCAATTGTCCAGATAGATTTTTTAGAGGTGATCTGATTTTTAAAGTTACCGTTACTCCAAATCTCATTAAAATGTACATCAGACATTGGTTGTAAAACATGAGCCAGAAACTTTTCAGCCACTTCTTTTCCTGCATATTTCTCTATCATTGCCGGAAATTTGGCATCCAATATTTTATAGTCTGCATTTTCTTCTAGCAACACATAAGTATGGTAACCCGAAGAATGCGATGGTGAATATTCTTTATCGTAATCGTCACTAGCTGCATAGGTCGCATGAGAAACTGCTACCTCAAAAGGATTGTCTGTATTTTTTGGCAAATCTTTAATTATTCCGCTCACCACCAAATCATACTCATTATTCATTCTCACTCTCTTACCCAAAGCATCACCATCAAAATAAGTTTTGGCAATACTCTCTGTGATTACCATTTGCCCTTGCTCACTCAGCGATTTTTCAGGATTGCCATTTATCCATTCATAATCAAATACTTCAAAAAATTCTGGCGATACGAAATAGCTATTACTCAACTTGACAATATCATTCTCGATCTTAAATTGCCTTTTTTGTGAATTGATACGTTTAATTACTGCTACTTTCTCAACCTCTGGAAACTCTTCTTTTAAAATCGGAGCCAAACCATGAGGTGTTCCCGCATGGTAACTTATTGGATCATCGGGCCTACTGCCTGTAATTACTCTGTAAATACGATCAGCTTTTGTATGGTAAGTATCGAAACTAAGTTCAAACTTTACAATGAGAAGAATAAAAAGCGCACAAGTAATTCCGAGTGTTAAGCCTGCTATATTGATATAGGTAAAAGCCTTGTGCTTGGCGAGATTTCTGAAAGCGATTAAGAAGTAATTTTTTAACATATTCGAAAAAATTGATTTGTTATATTCTGATGATGTTTTGCTAAATATTATTGGCCGCATGTAAGCCAGCACTTCTCGCAAATACTGTTTCTTTGCCTTATTCTCTCCCACTCTTTTAGCCCTCAACGAATAGCGCTCGTGTAAATCTCCCATTACCTCTTCAAGCAAATCTGAAGGGCAGAGATATTCCAACAATTTGTCTATCCACTGAGGAGGTTTATTCATTTCTCAAGCTTTTTATAGGGTTTGCCAATGCAGACTTAATTGCCTGAAAACTTACTGTTAATAAGGTAATGCCCAAGGCTCCACCTCCTGATACCATAAATATCCACCAAGAAATTTCTGTTTTATATTCGTAATTTTCTAACCAGTTATTCAATAAGAAATACGCTAATGGAATGGCTATAAAGCTCGAAATAAGCACCAATATCACGAAATCTAGCGATAGCATTCTCCAAAGATTAATCACTGAAGCACCTAGAATTTTTCTGATTCCGATCTCTTTTGTACGTTGTTCTGCAACGAAAGAAGCCAGACCAAAAAGACCCAAACAACTGATGAAAATGGTAAGTACTGCAAAAACAGAAGCCAGTTTGCCAATTTGTTCTTCTGCTGCAAATTTTAATGCATACTCTTGATCTGCAAATTTGAAATTAAATGGTGCCGATGGAATTGTTTCTTTAAGCACTCTTTCTATTTGAGGTAAAGCCTCGCTAATACTTACTTCAGGTTTAATTTTTAAATGAATCATGTTTGTATATCCATCCATGTAAAAAACTGTAGGCATTGGTGGTGCATAAGGCGATTGCATAATCATATCTTTAATTACACCAATTACTCTATAGTCTTTCGCTTCTCTCCAACCCGGTTCCCAATGCATTGATTCTCCCACCGGATTTTCGAAACCAAGTATTTTGGCAGCAGTCTCATTCAGGATAATTCCTGACGAATCGCTAGCTAACTCGCTAGAGAAGTCTCTACCTTGTAAAAACTCCCAACCAACAGTTTCACCATAATCTGCACTTACAGTAATAGTCGCAAACTCTACCTGAAAATCGGGGATCTTATCTCTCCAATTAAAACCTCCATTACTAGAACCTATTCCGGTAAGCGAGCCAAGTGACTGTGAAGACTCTGCCACTACGCCAGTATTTAATAGTGCAGTTTCTAAAACCTCATACTTGTTATGAAACTCCGAAGTCATCATAGGAATAGAAAGTAGATTCTCTCTGGTGTATCCTACTGGTCGGTCTTTGGCAAATTGTATTTGCTTGAATACGATAATTGTCCCGATAACCAAAGTTACTGAAACTGTAAACTGAAAAACCACCAATACTTTTCTCGGTAAAGAAGCTAATCGCCCGACTTTAAAAGTGCCTTTTAAAACTCGAACCGGATGAAATGAGGATAAATAAAGCGCTGGATAACTCCCTGCGATAAAACCTGTAATCAATATAAAGCTTAAGCTTGCTAACCAAAACTCAACCGATTGCCAAGGCATTTCTATTTGTTTGCTTGCCAGATCGTTAAACCAACTAAGCGATACAGAAACCAATACAAGCGAGATGTAAAAAGACAAACATACTACTAGCAAAGATTCACTCAAAAACTGCCCAATCAATTGTTTACGAGCAGAACCAATCGCTTTACGAATGCCCACTTCTTTGGCTCTCTTCTCAGAACGAGCTGTGTTTAAGTTCATAAAGTTGATACAAGCCAAGAGCAATACAAACAAACCTACAATGCCAAATAGCCATACAAACTGAATAAGTCCACCTGCGCTTTTTCCATTTTTAAATTCAGAGTATAAATGCCACTTAGCCATTGGATGCAGAAACAATTGAGGATTTACCTCCAAATAGCCTTTATTACCACTACCATCTAAGTTTTGTATAATAACATCTTTTATGGTCGAAGTAACAGTCTCAAAATCTGTTTGCTCACTAATCTGTACATATACATCAAGAAAGTTATTTCCGAAGCCTTGTAGACTTATCCACTCGTTTTCTGCATAGTACAATTCAAAAGGAGCAAAGAATGAAATACCTTGAAAATGACTGTTGTGTGGCAAATCTTCATACACACCAGTTATTTTTACATCTAGGTTATTATCTAGTTTAAGGGTTTTATCAATTGGATTTTCATCACCAAAAAGTGCTCTGGCACCAGAAGCCGAAAGTATAATTGAGTGTGGATCTTCTAGTCCTTTTCTGGTTCCTTCAATCATATTGAAAGTAAACATCTCTGGTCCCTCTTTCTCTATAAATCCTCCTTCTAAATAAAGCTTGTTATCATCATCTGCCAAGATATGCTCAGTAACAGACATCACCATTACTACATGCTCAAAATTACTCCCATACTTTTCACGCAATTCTTCACCCAAAGCATAAGGCTCGTAATTAGTAGTAAAGGTTTCTGCATTGAGTGTTCCATTTCTCATTACTCTGGCAATGCGATCGTAATTTTCGTGATTTTTATTGAAGGAAAGTTCATCGTGAATCCATAGGCCAATTATAATTGCTACAGCCATTCCCAAAGCCAAACCTCCAATATTTATAAAAGAGTAACCCAAGTTTTTGGTGAGGTTTCTCCATGCTACTTTCAAGTAATTACTTAACATGCCCATAGAAATAAATTTATTATATTCTGATGATGATTTACTTAAAATGATAGTTCGCATATATGCCATTACTTCTCGCATATATTGTCTTTTGGCTTTGGCTTTGGCTTCACCTACTCTTTCTGCTCTTAATGCATAGCGTTCGTGTAAGTCTCCTAATATTTCTTCGAGTAAATAAGAAGGACAAATACGTTCCAGTAATTTATCTATCCATTTGGGAGGTTTTGAATTAAAAGCAGCCATAATTATCCCATATTAAATTCTGGTAAAGTATCTGGGCCAATTCTTCCCCATAAACGATTGCGCACTTCGCGTACTTCGTGCACCATTCGGCTACCTGCTACTGTTATTGAAAATAATCTTTTTCTTCTACCTCCTCGTTCTTGCGTTGCTTCACCCATTTTAGATGTGAGAAAACCTTTTTTTTCTAATCGCTGCAAAGCTGCATGAACCGCCCCTGTGGTAATCATTCTGCCGAGTTGCTCTTCGAGTTCTTCAGCAACAGCCACGCTGTATGCTTCCGGACTTAATACAGCTACAGTTAATAAAACTACTTCTTCAAATTCTCCCAAATCGCTTCTTCTCATGAGAAAAATGTCTATATTTAAAATGAGATTTATAGTATATCTTCTATTTTCGTATAACAAATACGTGCCAAAAGAAAAAGTGCCTCTCAGGAGCACAGAAAGGCACTTTTAAATATTAAAAATTTCTAAAATGTTTGCTGGTGAACAGTTACTGTCCGCTGGAGGACAGTAAGAATTAAGAATCATTCATCTCTCAAACAATTAACAGGTTTTACATTAATCGCTTTAAAAGCCTGAATAAATACAGCAAGCCAAGCTATTAACAAAGAAGAAAGTCCTGCACTGGCGAAATACCACCATTCCAATTCTATTTTATAAGCAAAACTTTCTAACCATTTACTTGCTATGTATCGGCTAAGTGGTATGGCAATAACTATGGCAATCAATACCATTTGTGTAAAACTAGAAGATAATAAATAGGTAATGTGTAATTCACTTGCTCCAAATACTTTACGAACGCCAATTTCTTTCAACCGTCGCTCTGCTGTAAAGGCTACTAAACCAAATAAGCCCAAGCACGAAATGATGATTGCCAAAGCAGCAAAGTATTTAGAAAGCACAGAAACACTTTGCTCTGCCGCGTATAATAATTGAAAGTCTTGATCTAGAAATTTGTAATCGAAAGAATATCCGGGATTTACCTCTTGGTAAAATGTTTTTAATCTTGAAAGTGTTTCTTGTTCTGTTCCTGCCTGTATTTTGATTAATAATGTTTCTGCATTGGGTGTAAAATTGATAAAGATTGGTTTTACATCCTCATAAAGTGATTCGAAATGGAAGTTTTCTACCACCCCAATTATCTCTTTTTCACTTCCCCAAAGCATTACTTTTTTGCCAATTGGGTCAGTTAAACCCATCCGCTCAATCGCAATTTCATTAAAAATGATTTTGTCGTTTTCAGCTTGATAATCTCTGGAAAAATCTCGCCCTTCTTTCATTTTTAAGCCAAGTGTTTCTGCTAAATCATAACCTACTCCTATTATATCAAAATCTATCTGGCTTTCTGGAGTTTTTCCCTCCCAACTTAGATCAGTAGTACCACCATGTAAGCCTAGCAAATCGCCATGCATGCTTGTTACATTTAGCACTCCCGAAATTTTCTTAATCTCACTAAAGAAAATTTCAGGTTCTTTAGACACATTTCCCTCAGAATGTAAAGTGATTAAATTATCACGATTATAACCCAAGTTTTTAGACTTTATAAAACCCATTTGCTCATAAACCACAATTACAGAAACTATCAGAATAATGGAAATGGTAAACTGGAAAACCACCAAGCCTTTTCGAGTCCAAACTTTACCAAATCCTTTTAGTATACCTGTTCCTCCTTTAAATATCGAGTTCGGATTAAAGCCTGAAAGAAAAAATGCCGGATAGCTACCTGCAATTAATCCTGTAAATAAAGTAATCGCTAAAAGAGAAATCAGCAATTCAGCATTTAAATCGATAGTTAATTGCTTAGCTGTTATTTCATTGAATTGATTGAGTAGTAAAAGCACAATAACTATAGCAAAGCAAAGTGAGAAGAAAGTTAATAGAATCGACTCACTTAAAAATTGAAATATTAAAGAGTTTCTACTCGCTCCTACTGCTTTTTTCACGCCAACTTCTTTTAATCTTCTAGATGCTCTGGCTGTAGACAAATTCATGAAGTTGACACAAGCTATTACTAAAATAAATAGTGCAACTATAGAAAATAAGCGGACATATTCTATGCGACCTCCTGTCTGTTTTCCATTCACATAATTTCCATACAGATATCTTTCGGAATAGTGCCTGATAAATAATGTGAGTGATGATGTTGGTAATTTTTCTTTTACAAAATCTGCAATTTTATTATCAAAAGCTTCAGTATCTGTTCCATCTCTCAACACAATATAAGTACTTGGTCCAGAATTGCCCCAGTTTAAAAAATTGCTGAATTTTTCAAGCATTAACTCATAACTAAAAAGAATGTCAAACTGGATGGTAGCATTGTAAGGTGAAGACTGAAAAACTCCGGCAATTTTAAACTCTCCATTTAATCTCTCACCTTCCCAAAGAATTGTTTTACCTACTACATTATAAACTCCGGGGAATAACTTCGCTGCCAATTGATCTGAAATAACAACAGATGAATTATCTGCTAAAAGATCAGGTGCAGCTCCTTGCCTCAAGGGATATGAAAATATGTTAAAGAATTCAGTATCGGCAAATTTAGAAGTAGCTTTTACGATTGTTTTGCCTTTTGTAATAGCTCCTTTGAACGTATAATCTGCCGGAGGGAAAACAGAAACAGCATTTTCTACTTCTGGCATTTCTTCTTTAAGTGACCGAGCTAGCAAACCGGGAGTATCTTCTCCTGTTTTTATTTCTTGTGTAGTTACATTATTTTTCATAACCTGATAAAGTTGTTTATCACGCATATGAAATTTGTCTACATTCAACTCATCATTTACCCAAAGATAAATGAATAACACACAAGCAAGTCCAGTTGATAGACCTATAAAATTGATAAAAAATGAAGTTTTATATCTTCTGAAATTTCTGAGGGAGATAAGAAAATTATGCCTTAACATAATGGTAGGATTTAAAGAATTGAAACCTTTAATAGCAAATGGACGCAGGTATTTTATTACCTGTAACCAATAATTAAGTTTGGCTTTTAATAGAGAAGATTTATTGACTTTTATTAAAAAATACTCCTCCAAATCGCCCAATACTTCTTCTGCCAGTTCTTCTTTGAGAAACCATTTTAAAAAACGCTGAGCCAGCTTTGGAGGAGTAAATCGCTTATTCATTTGTCATTCGCTTTTCAGACTTTTTACCGGATTCACACCTGCTGCTTTAATTGTTTGGATGCCCACTGTGAACCATGCAATTAGCATTGCTATAATTCCGGCACCAGCAAAATACCACCATTTTAAACTTACACTAAACTCGAAGTTTTGCAACCATTCTGCTGCAACAAAATAGCTAATGGGTAATGCTATAAGAATAGCCGTTAAAACCATTTTGGTAAAATCGATTGAGAGCAAATACACGATGCTAAATATGTTGGCTCCCAAGACTTTTCTAATCCCAATTTCTTTAATTCTTCTCTCAGCGGTAAAAGCTGACAAACCGAACAATCCCAGACAAGAAATAATTACTGCCAGTCCGGCAAAGTAGCGCGAAAGTTTAGCCACTCTCTTTTCTGCTTCATACATCGATTGATACTGGTCATCTAAGAATTTATAATCGAATGGGAAACCGGGATAGAACTTTTCTGATATATTTGCCAAATTACTAATCACTTCTTGCTCGCTTCCTCCTTGCACTTTTACCATAATATTCCAAGTAGATAAAGGCCTTAATCTGAAAAACAAAGGTTTAATTTCTTCTCTTAGCGATTCGAAATGGAAATCTTTTGCCACTCCAATAATCTCTCTGTCTAATCCCCAAAGTTTGATCACTTTGCCAATTGGGTTATCAGTAAAGCCCATATATTCTATCGCCTTTTCGTTAAAAATAATCTTGGCTGTATCTGTGCTAAACTCTCTAGAAAATGTTCTGCCTTCTTTCATCTCCACACCTATTAACTCAATGGCATCGTAATTTACAGCTACATTCTCAAACTCGGTTTTATCATTCGGGTCTCTACCTTCCCATTCAATGCCATAAGTTCCGCTATCGTGGCCACTCAACGAATGCCCAATACTTGTAGCGTTTTTTACACCGGGTATATCTTTGAGCTCAGAAATAAAAGACTCCAAGTTGCTTTCATCTTTGCTCAAATCTCTAAAATAGATGATGTTTTCTTTGTTATAGCCTAAGTTTTTATTCTGCACATATTCGATTTGTTTATACACCACCAAAACAGAAACTATCAGCACTACAGAAAGTACAAACTGAATCACTACCAAACCTTTTCGCGTCCAAAGCTCACCAACAGACCGGTTCAATTTCCCTTTTAAAACTACCCCCGGATTAAAACTCGATAAGTATATTGCAGGATAACTACCTGCCAAAAATCCTGTAACTGCTGTAATACCAAAAGCAGATAAAAGTACATTCGGAGTGTAGGTAAAAGTAAGTTGTTTACCTGTAATTTCATTAAACTGAGGCAGTAATAAATTGACTAAAACAAAAGCTACGATTAACGCTAAAAACGAAATAGACAAAGACTCAGACAAATATTGAGATATTAAAGAACTTCTCTTTGCTCCTACGGTTTTCTTAATACCTACTTCTTTCATCCTTCTGGATGCTCTGGCAGTGGAAAGATTCATAAAGTTGATACAGGCAATTAGTAGAATGAATGCCGCTACTATGGAGAACAGTTTTACATATTCTATTCTTCCACCTGCTTGCACACCGTTTTCGTAATTTCCATAGAGATACAAGTCAGAAAACTTAGCAACAAACATGGTTCTGTGAGTTACTTCATTATTTGTTTTTTCCTGAACAAAGTTGGCTAGTTTCTCATTTAACTGGTCTACATCTGTTCCCGCTTGTAGTAAAACATAAGCATTCGGGCTTGTATTCATCCAGTTGGTTACCCACTCATTGTTTTCTTGGTACATTTCAAAAGAGAGTACAAAATCTTTTTGTATGGATGAGTTTAGTGGCATTTTCTCAAATACACCAGAAACTTGGAATTCTCTCTCATGCTGCCATTCAATGGTCTTTCCAACTACATTTTCTGTTGTTCCAAAGATTCTCATTGCCAACTCGTCCGAAATAACGATGGAGTTTTTATCAGCAAGTACTTGATCTGCATCTCCTTGGAGTAATGGAAATGAAAAGATTTTGAAAAAGTCTTGCCCAACATAATGACCACTTGCTTGCACGTTTTTTTCTCCAATTGTAAGCGTAGCATTACCACCATTTTTATCTGTAGTAGCTGCAATTATTTCTGGAAACTCTTCTTTTAATGCATCTGCTGTTGGCCCAGAAGTAGACCAGAATAATACCTTTTTGCCAGACTGTACACGATGTTCTAACACCGTAAATATCTGTGCATCTTTTTCGTGAAATTTATCAAACTTTAGTTCATCATTTACCCACAAATAAATTAAAAACACACAAGCCAACCCCGTTGATAAACCAGTAAGATTGATCAAAAATGAACTTTTATATCGCTTAAAATTCCTAAAGGAGATAAGTAAGTTGTGTCTGAACATAGCTAAAAAATTAATGTTTGATGTTTTGAAAAACCGAAGTGCAAATGGTCTTAAATAATTGATCACTTCATACCAGTAGTTCAGTTTTGCTTTCCATAAAGAACTTTCTTCTAATCTGGAAGAAAACTGTTCCTCCAAATCACCCTCCACCTCTTCTGCTAGTTCCTCTTTGAGAAAGCAGCGAAGAAA
>PBYL01000026.1 GCA_002729595.1 Thalassovita sp.
ATATCAACAGAATAAACCTGATAACTAATCAACAGTTCACGATTTTTGTTAACAAAGTGTTGATAAGGTGTTAGTTTTTATCAACATTTTCAACAAAAACTTACATTTTACTAACCATGTATTTAAAATGTGGATAATTCAATATTTTTCAACAACTTATTCAACGCTTATCAACAAATTATAAAACAAAAAAAGTTATTCACAATTGTTATTAACTGTGTTGATAACTAAGCTAAAATATTATAAATCAAGTAATTAAATAGTGGATAACCTGTTGATAAGTTAATAAAGGTGTTGAAAACTACTGGAAAACTCGAGTTACCAACATATTCACAGCATAATAGTAATAACAAGTAAGAAATTTTTTAAATATTTTATTTTTTTATTATTAATAATGTTGATAAACGATAAAAGGTTAAATAAGGAATTTTTATAAAGGTATATTCGGTTCAACTAAGAAAGTACCTTCAATTTTTTGAGCATATTCATTCAAATAATCATCTAATGAAATTCATTTATATCCTCTCAACATTTTTATTTCTGTTGATAAGTAATGTGTCTATTACTTATGCTCAGGAAAATACATTGGCACTGGCTAATGAATACTACTCTAATAATGAATTAGAAAAAGCGATTGAGCTTTACGAAAAGTTGTTGAAGAAAGATGATAATATTGCTGCGGTGCACAAAAATTATCTTGATGCACTTTTTAAACTTCAAGATTTTAAAGAAGCAGACAAATACTTAAAGAGGATATTAAAATACGAACCATTAAACGCTCAGTATAATGTTGACTATGGTAGGTATTTAACTGCATCTGGTAGTAAAGAGAAAGCAGAAGATTATTACGATGATTATCTAGAGAAAATAAAAAGAGAGAATAATCAGCTGAGATATGCAGCCATTCATTTTATAAATGAAAAGCAATTTGAATATGCTGAGAAAGCTTTTATGCTTGGTAGAAAAAATGACAAATACGACTTTTATCAAGAATTAGCAGATTTGTACTCTATTTGGGGTAAAAAAGAGTTAATGCTTCAAGAATATATGTCTTTGCTAATGTTTGACGATTCTCAGCTTGAATATGTAGAGTCGATGTTGCAAGACAGAATTACAGATGAAGAGGAGTTTGATAATTTGGAAACTGAGTTAATTCAAGCTGTTCAAAAAAATCCAGATAAAACAGTATACAACGAATTACTCATTTGGTACTTTTTGCAAAAGAATGATTTTTATAAAGCTTTTATTCAAGCCAGAGCTGTTGATAAACGCCAAAAGTTAGACGGCTTTAAAATAATGGAAATAGGTAGGCTTGCGCTTAATAATGAATCGTATAAAGATGCCATTAGAATTTTTGAATATTTGGTTGAAAAATATAATGACAAACCAGTTTATTCAATTTCGAGAAGAATGTTGATAAACGCCAAAGAACAATTAGTAAAAAATACCTATCCGGTAGATCAAGAAAAGATTAGATCTTTAGCAGTAGATTAT
The DNA here is from genome assembly GCA_002729595.1 of Thalassovita sp. Taxonomy (GTDB): domain Bacteria; phylum Bacteroidota; class Bacteroidia; order Cytophagales; family Flammeovirgaceae; genus Chondrinema. The sequence continues at coordinate 1,495 of PBYL01000026.1, forward strand.
GATAAAATTGTTCAAGAGCTTGGTATAAATAGAAATACTGCTGATGCTGTAAGAAGCATGGCACTGTTGCAAGCATTCTATCTAAATAATAAAGACACGGCAGTTACAATTCTCGAAAACCTCATTCAACTAAGAGGGATGAAACCTTCGCTTATCTCCGAAGCCAAACTAGATTTAGGTGATATATATTTATTAAAAGGAGAACCTTGGGAAGCCTCACTTTTATATTCTCAAGTTGAAAAAGCAGAGAAAGACCAAAACCTTGGTCACATAGCTAAATTAAAAAATGCCAAATTGTCTTATTACAAAGGTGAGTTTGAGTTAGCAAGAGCACACTTAGATGTGTTAAAGTTGGCAACCTCTAGAGAAATTGCTAACGATGCGATGGATTTATCTTTATTAATTCAAGATAATTTAGACCTAGATACTTCTGCTACTGTAATGAGCGAATATGCCGAAATTGATTTATTGGTTTTTCAAAGTCATTTTGAAGAAGCTTTAGATAGATATGAGCAATTACTCAAGGCACACAAAGATCATAGCTTAGCAGATGAGATTATGTGGGAGAGCGCAAATATTTTAATGAAGCTCGGTAGGTTCGATGAAGCAGTTGTATATCTTGAATCTATTTTGAAAGATCATGCTTTTGATATTTTAGGAGACGATGCAAACTATACGCTAGGAAAAATCGAAGAGGATTACATGCACAATAGCGAAAAGGCCCAGGAGATATATACCAATCAGTTAAAAAATTATCCGGGAAGTATATTTAATGTAGATGCTCGAAAAAGACTTAGAAAACTCAGAGGAGACAATCTGAATTAATAAAAAAACCTCACTGCAAAGTGAGGTTTTTTTTATATGTTGAGTTTATGCTAAGTAAGTATTCGTATTTTTGAAAAGAAAAATATTAAACAGTTCTACCAGTGTAGGCATTAATACCTCCTTTTAAATTGTAAACTTTTTCGAAACCAAGCTTTACCATTCTTTTACAAGCTCTGGCAGAGCGGCCTCCTCTTTGGCAATACACAAAATAAGTTTTGTCTTTGTCAAATTTAGCTAATTTATTATTGAAGTTAGGATTCATGATGTCGATATTCATCGCATGAGGAATTTTTTCATCGTCAAATTCATTTCTACTCCTTACATCAATAATCATCGATTTAGGCGTTTCTCTAATGGCATTTTTAAATTCTTCTGCCTCTAATGATGTATACTGGCTATTACCACCGAATATATTTTTTAAGAAATCAAACATATCTTTTTTAATCTTTTGCACAAAAATAATCAGTAGAATTTATAATCAGTATAACATTCTTGAATACAAACATATTTCGGTATATTTTTGAGGCAAGCCAAGCAATGATATACAAATGAAGAAGAGACTAAGCATTTTCGTAAAAGGACTAGTGTATTATATGATTTTTATACTAGTAGGTTTTGGAATCACCGGTAGAGTTGAGAGACAACACAATGTCATTTCTGCTGATACGACAGTTACAGTAAATAATGAAAAATATGCAGCTGTAGACCTCGCAAAAAAATATCAACCTATTTTATATTCTGAGAAAAAAGATCCAGCACCGGTTGATATGAAATATGAAATTACCGAGCAAGAAAATGCCTTTGTAATTACATACCACACAGAATGGGAAGACGAAGATCACCCAAACCTTATACAAGATATTGCATGGAGAGTTTTCCGATTATCTTATTTCGGGTTTAACCTCAACGATAGCGAATACATTCAAGTAGATATTGATAAAAAAACTGGAAATCTTGTACAAGCAAAATTTGATAGTCCGGATGTAAGTAAGTCTAGCTTGTGGGCTCACGATAAGAGAATTACAACCGAGCTAGATAGTAAAGGTCAAGGTATGTATGATGTTTATACAATTAAGAATGATGAAAAAACTTTAGCAAGTGAATACACTCTGCAAGGGAATGTATTAAAACTGCAAGTTAAAAATTGGAATCATTTGTACGAAGTTGCAGAAAATACAGACGAAGCCAATAAGGTCGATTTTAAATTAACTTATTTGGATGGAGAAGTGTACAAAAAATATAAATATGCTAGAAGACATTTTGGTGATATACATACAGCAGAAACCAATGCAAATGCTCCGATTATATTTTTTGTAAGTCTTATTTTCGTAACATACTTTGTAATACTTATTCGCGATTACACTTTCTCAGAAAAAAAAAATAGAAAGCAATCTGAGAATGCATAAAATATAAATCAACATTAAATAACAATAGGCTCTTTTCTAATTTAGAAAGGAGCCTATTTTTTTTATAAGCATACTTGAGTTAATTTATCAGTTTTTAGGATAATTTTTTAATATTAAAAAGTAAACGTTTCTTCACCTTTAACTTCTCTGATCTTAAAGTCAATTATTAAACTACAGAAGATGAAATTAAAAACTACCAGTAATTTTTTGCTGCTAATAACTTGCAGTAGTTTGTTATTTTTTAATCAAGTTTTTGCCCAGCCTGCTTCTACATCGTCCAAAAAGAGAATGGATGGTATGGAACAAAGAAAAAAGCTACTAGAAAATTCACTCATTAAGAATGTAAATTTTAAAAGTATTGGTCCAACTGTAATGAGTGGAAGAGTGGTTGATCTTGATGTAAACCCAGAAGACCCAAGCCATTTTTATATAGGTTTTGCATCTGGTGGATTGTGGAAAACTACCAGTAACGGCATGGATATGCAACCACTTTTTCAGCATCAAGAAAGTATAACAGTTGGAGATATTGCTGTAGACTGGAAAAATGGAGAAACCATTTGGTTAGGTTCAGGCGAAAATAATTCGAGTAGATCTTCTTATGCAGGTACTGGTATTTATAAAAGTACAAATAAAGGCGAAACTTGGGAGCATCTTGGTTTAGAAGGTACGCATCACATAGGTAGAGTGGTTATTCACCCAGAAAATTCAAATGTTGTTTGGGTAGCTGCTTTGGGTAATTTGTATTCTTCAAACAAAGATCGTGGAATTTACAAAACCGAAGACGGCGGCAAAAGCTGGAAAAAGATATTATTTGTTAGCGACAATACTGGTTTTATAGATTTAGTAATTGATCCTTCTAATTCAGATGTGTTGTATGCTGCATCTTGGGAAAGAGAAAGAACTGCTTGGGATTTTGTTGGTTCAGGAGATGGATCAGATATTTATAAAACAACCGATGGTGGTAAAAACTGGAAAAAAGTTAACTCTGGTAAAAATGGATTTCCAGATGACAAAGGTGTTGGTAGAATTGGTCTAGATATTTCCGCTTCTAATCCTCAAATTATTTATGCAGTTCTTGATAATCAAAATAGAAGACCAAAATCAAACGAAGCTGATGATAAAGGAACAGTAACAAAAGAGCTACTTTCTTCAATTGATAATGATGCTTTTGTAAACCTGAGCGATAAAGAAATAAATAGTTATTTAGATAAAAATAATTTTCCCCGCGAGTATAATGCTACCGATATAAAAGAAGCAGTAAAGAATGGAGAGTTAAAACCGATTGCTTTAGTAGATTATCTTGAAGATGCGAACGCTTCACTATTTGATACGCCTGTAATTGGAACAGAAATTTATCGATCTGATGATGGAGGAAATAACTGGAAAAAAATGAATGACGACTATATTGATGGAGTCTTTTATTCTTATGGTTATTACTTCGGGCAAATTAGAGTTTCGCCAACCAACCCAGATAAAATTTACACTTTCGGTGTGCCAGTTATAAAATCTGATGATGCAGGAAAAACTTGGGTAAATATTAATGGTGGAAATGTGCATGCAGACCATCATGCGCTTTGGCTTAATCCAAATAGAGAAGGGCATTTGGTTTTAGGAAATGATGGTGGTGTAAACATTTCTTACGACGATGGCAACTCTTGGATTAAATGTAATAATGTTCCGCTTGGTCAATTTTATGCAGTCAATTACGATTTGGCTAAACCATATAATGTGTATGGAGGATTGCAAGACAATGGAGTTTGGTATGGTTCGCACAATGCCAACATCAGTACTAGTTGGGAAATGGAAGGAGCCAATCCTTTTAAAGAATTAATGGGTGGTGATGGAATGCAGGTAGAAATTGATACCAGAAATAATAATACAGTTTATACCGGATTTCAGTTTGGCTATTATTTCAGAATAGATAAAACTTCGGGCGAAAGTAAAATGATTCAGCCTAAACATAACTTAGGTGAAAGACCACTTAGGTTTAACTGGCAAACGCCAATTCATTTGTCAAAACACAATCAAGATATACTTTACTTTGGCTCAAATAAATTTCATCGCTCATTAAACCAAGGTGATGATTTTGAAACTCTTTCTGATGATTTAACTAAAGGTGGAAAAAAAGGAAATGTGCCATATGGAACACTTACCGATATTAATGAATCTCCTTTAAAATTTGGGTTATTATATGTTGGTACTGACGATGGATTGGTTCATGTCTCTAAAGATGGAGGATATAATTGGACAAAAATAACCGATGGTTTACCCGAAAATATGTGGGTGAGTAGAGTTACTGCATCAGCTTTTTCAGAATCTAGAGTTTACTTGAGCTTAAACGGATATCGTTGGGATAATTTTGATGCAATGGTTTATGTCTCAGAAGATTACGGAAAAACATGGACTGCTATTGGAAAAGATTTACCAACAGAATCTGTAAATGTGATCAAAGAAGATCCTAAAAATGAAAATATACTTTATGTAGGTACAGATCATGGTTTGTATATTTCTTTAGATAGAGGTAAAAGTTTTATGTCGGTGGGTAAGTCTTTACCTAATGTGCCAGTGCACGATTTAGTAATTCATCCAAAAGAAAACGAGCTTATAGTTGGTACTCACGGTAGGTCAATTTATATTGCCGATGTATCATTAATCCAAAAACTAACCGAAGATGTGCTAAGTAAAAGTTTGTATACTTTTGAGCTTAATAAAATCAGGTTTAGCGATCGTTGGGGAAATAGCAGAGGAGCAAGCTGGTATGGATTTAATGAACCATCATTACAAATTCCATTTTATGCAAATGCAAGTGGAAAAGTAAGTATAAGTGTTATTTCTGAAAAAGGCACACAGCTAAAAACAGAAGAAATGGAAGTGGAAAAAGGATTGAATTATTTCCAATATGATTTGAGTATAAGTGAAAGTGCTGTTAGCCAATACGCAGAAGAGTTAACAGAAATAGAAGGTAAATTAGAGAAAAAGGAAAATGGAAAAGTTTACCTTAAACAAGGAACTTATACAGTAGAACTTAAATTAGATGGTAGCACTGTGAAAGAGATGTTTACAGTAGAACCAGCTAATAAAAGACCTGAAAGAAGACCAGTAGAAAAAACACCATAATCATATAAAAACCCGGTTTCGCATCGGGTTTCTTTTTTTAATAGGTAATTTTAGTTGACGGAAAAAAATGGAGTCTTAAAAGAAATTATAAAAAAGGCTCATTAATTTTAAACATATTCCGTTGTATTTTTTTGATATAATATATTACAGTATTTAACTAAAGCGTCTGGCATTCAACTATGGACTTCGCCAAAAAACTTACTACAAAAGAGAAAGCTCTTCGAATAAATCTTGATAATAAAATTTATGGATCATTTGCAGAAATTGGAGCTGGCCAAGATGTGGCAGCAAATTTCTTTAAAGCCGGAGGAGCATCAGGTACAGTAGCAAAAACAATGTCGGCATACGATATGGCATTTAGCGATGCTATCTACGGTCCCGAAGAAACAAAAAGATATGTATGCGAGCCGAGGTTGATAAAAATGATTGACAAAGAGTATCGCTTGTGTATTAAAAGGCTACAACACAAAGCAGAAGATACTTGCTTTTTTGCATTTGCAGATACCGTAGAGGCACTCAATTATAAAAGAACAAATGAAGGTAGAGGCTGGATGGGACTCCGTTTTCAGTTGACACCTAAAAGTGAACCGAACGAATGTGTAATTCACATTCGAATGAAAGATAACGATCCAATATTACAGCAACAGGCTGTTGGTTATGTTGGGGTTAATTTAATTTACGGTTGTTTCTTTTTGTATGATAATCCTGAAGAATTATTGAACTCGCTGTTAGATGAAGTAACATCAAACAGAATGGAAATTGATTTCTTCAGACTATCTGGCCCAGACTTTAAAGATGTAGATAATAGAATCTTCAGTTTAAAACTGGTAAAAAACGGATTGACCAAAGCAACCATGTTTGGTCCTGATGGTGAGGTGTTGCAGCCAGCAGATGTTTTATACAAAAAGAATATCTTGATTTTGAGAGGTCGTTTTAGACCTGTAACCAAAGTAAATATAGATATGCTCGAAAGAGGATATGCACAGTTCAGCAAAGAACCAGATGTAAATCCAGAAAATATCATTACTCTTTCTGAGCTTACTTTGTCAGACTTAAAAGATTCTAACGAAGGAGAAATTGATGAAAAAGATTTTATGGACAGAGTCAATATTCTTTGTTCATTAGGTCAAACAGTAATGATCTCCAACTATCCAGAATATTATAAGCTAATTGCTTATCTCTCTAAATTCACAAGAAATAAAAAAATAGGGATGATTCTCGGTGTATACAGCATTGAGAAAATCTTTATGGAAAAATATTATACCGATTTGAAAGGTGGAATTTTAGAATCTTTCGGTATTTTGTTTGGCAGAAATATTAAGCTTTTAGTTTACCCATCTTATAGAAAAGGTTCGAGTGAGATTATTCACAGCGAAGATATTTTCTTACCAGAGCATTTGGTTCAACTATTTATGTATCTTGTTGCCAATAATAAGATTGAAAATATTTTAGGTTGTGACGAAAAACACCTTCATATTATTTCTGATGATGTTTTAACATCAATTAAACATGGAGAAACTTCTTGGGAAGAGCTTGTACCTCAAAAAGTAGCAGAGCAGATTAAAGATAATTGTCTGTTCGATTATCCTTGTAAGATTGAATAATTTATAAAAGATAAAGATTAAAAAGGGTGGAGGAGGGTAAATAATAAAAGCCGCATCAACAACACGGCTCTTATTTGGTCAAATTATTAAAGCTATCGAACATCAAGTACAGGAATAAAGCATCCTGTAAGCTTTCTTTTTTACGACGGCTTTATATATATATTTTATATTTCTTGACTTTTTTTAATCTTTATCGATATTTTCTTCAGTTTCATCCTCAATTTCCTCAGATTCATCTAAACTACTAGTAGTAGCATCATTATTTTCTTCCTCTTTATCAAAAGCTTCTTGATTAAAAGAAGCTGGTAGAGTAGTGGCTGTCATACCACCTCCACTTAATGCAGAAAGCATTTCAATTAAGTCTGGTTGTGGGTGTACATCCGAAATATCTGATCTTACACTTACATGAGAAAAAATTCCCGGTGTGCCTCTCAGCGCTCTATCAGAAATATCCCACATATCTGCCTGATATGTTTTTGGGATAGAATATACCTCGCAAAGATACAGAAGCAATTTGCTAAGCGATTCAATCTGGTTTTCTGAATATTTATGGTAAAATCGGTGATTTCTAAATTTATCTATGTATTCAATTACTTGATCTTCTGGAACGGTAGTTCTGTATGCCGTGTAGAATTTGCCATTTTCCCAAGAAAGTGCGCCCGCATTACAAAGCATAATTGCTATTGAGCTTTTTTCTAATGCTCTTGTATGAAAGCGATCTTTAAATCTGGCAGGTATTTCATTTGTACTCACATGCGTATTTAAATGCATAGCCCAATATTTAGAAGGGAAAGCACTGTAAATTTGACCATCTTTATAGCTCGCCGCATTTGAGTAAGGTTTACCAGCTACACATAAGCAAGCTCCAATTCTTGGGCCTTTACTTCTCCAATTCTCAATTACATCAGCAGGGTTTGGGTGAGATACAGAGTGA
>PBYL01000027.1 GCA_002729595.1 Thalassovita sp.
CAACATGCTCGAAGAAGTATCGCACTCATTCGATTACATCTACCATAAAAATGTAGAAGACGGACTGGTAAATTACTGTAAGAATAATAAAATCGGATTGCTTACTGTGATCACAAAATCTAAGAGCTTTTTTACTAAACTCTTTGATGAAAGTTTAACCACGCAAATGGTTTATCATATTGATGTTCCACTATTAATAATTAAATAGTTCTCATTTTAATCGAAAGCCCGGATACTACACGTATTCGGGCTTTTTTTGTGTGTTTCAGCCGATCGTTGGTTGTTAAATAGCATTTAGAAATACTTACAAGACCAAGTCCCAGCCCATTTTTTCTCTGATAAATGCAGTGAGCTCTTCGGCATTTTGCTTATGCTGCTCCACATTTGGATGAAAATCGCAACCTAACACTCTAGATGTTTGCTCTTTTAAAGCATAAAACTCAATGTTTTGCTCACCTTTCTCTTTCATCAATCTAATCGCTTCCAAAATATAATTGGTAGAGGTAGTTCTGGCTCTTCTTCTAGCAGGATAATAATCGGAGATCATCGGACTTTCTAAGCAAAAAATACTAGCTGCCGGATAATAAGTTCTTATTTTCTCTAAGAGGTTAAAATAGCTTTCAACAAAATACTTCCTTTCTGGATTGCCTCTGGCAAAATCGTTTGTACCTAAGTTTATTACTACCACATCTGGTTGCCATTGGGTAAAATCCCAGCAAATACTGTCGTTTTGTGGATATACCATATCGTACATCTCTGTCATGGTATATCTAATAGCGTCGCTGTAATTTCTATAAATACCCATTCCAGAATAAGCAACTGCTCTATACTCTGCATTAAGGTTTCTAGCTGTAATCGAACTGTAAGTCATGTATCCGTTCTGCGTTAAGGAAGTGTACTTACATCTGGCACTATCACCTTCATTACCATAACCACAAGTAATTGAGTTGCCTATAAACTCTATTTTTCTCAAAGGATAACTTGGCGGTTCTACCAGATTTTTGCCTGTATCTAACCGAAAACCTAAAAACTCTGTACTTCCTGTAGCGCCTTCTGTTCGCCTAAAAATCTCAATTGTATGTGTGGTATCTGGCAGGTTTTGAGCTACTGTATATAAAATACTGTCTGGTTCGGCACGCAACAACGTTGGAAATTGTTCATCTATAAAAACATAGAAATAATTTGCTTGAGGGTCTCCATAGCCATCTTTTATAAACACATGATCTTGTAACATCAACTTGCAAGAAGTACCCCTAAAGGTTGCTTTAATGGTTGAACCAGTCCAAGCGAACTTGGCAGACAAAGAGTCTTCAGAAAAATAAAATCTACCAGAATAATTAATGAGTGAGTCAGAAGGTGCAATAAAAGCATATTCTGGCAACTCTACTCTTTTTTTGCAAGCTGCCATCATTAATACAAACATTGGTATTAAAAACAGAAATTGCGATTTAAAAAATTGATGCTTATTAACCTTGATTTGGCACCAAAAAGAGACAATAGTCATGTAAAAAAGCTAAAAAAATCCGTTAATTAGTGTCTTAAAACTCAAAGAGTTTCATAAAGAGAAACATCGACTTCATAATTGTATTGTAACCATTAAACAAACAAACTCTTGCAACTTAGTATTAACAAAACCTCGCTTGAAAAAATCAGCTCGCCACTACTCGATGAGAAGAAACTCACACTTTATGTGAAACGTGATGATCTCATACACCCCACTGTTTCGGGCAACAAATGGAGAAAGCTGAAATATAATTTACAAGAAGCTCAGAAACAAAAACACGATACACTTCTAACTTTTGGCGGAGCTTATTCCAACCATATATATGCACTGGCAGCAGCCGGAAAGCTTTTCGGCTTTAAAACCATTGGTATAATTAGAGGAGAAAAAACTTTGCCTTTAAATCCTGTTTTAGAGTTTGCTCAAAAATCTGGAATGCGATTGTATTACATTTCGCGAACTGCTTACAGAGACAAATACAACCCAGAACTAATTGGTGAATTTAAAGAACGGTTTGGCAAATTTTATTTAGTACCAGAAGGTGGCACCAATATGTTAGCCGTACAAGGTTGCGAAGAAATTGTAGAAGAAATTGATATTGATTTTGATTATATCTGCTGCGCAAGTGGTACTGGCGGAACGATCTCTGGCATTATCACTGGCTTAAATGGCAAACACAAAGCTTTAGGCTTTTCTGCTTTAAAAGGTGGTGAATTTCTAAAAGATGATGTAGGTAATTTGGTAAAAGGCTATTGCGGAAAAGACTTCGATAACTGGGATATTATTACAGATTACCACTTTGGCGGTTACGCTAAATCTAAGCCTGAGCTGCTTGAGTTTATGAAACAGTTTGAAAAAGCCCACAAAATACCTTTAGAATTTATCTATACTGGTAAAATGCTTTATGGGCTTTTTGACTTAATTAAGAAAGATTATTTTAAAGAAGGACAAACCATTATTGCTGTTCACACAGGTGGAGTAAGATAAAATCTTAGCTCTGGAAAATACTTACTTTATGTTCGCAAGTAAAGGTTTTTCCTGCTTCTAATGGCTGCACACCTTCTTTATTTTTAAAATCGTCTTGGCCAGCAGCATTATCTGCCATGCCACACCAAGGTTCAATACATACAAAAGGAGATTCTCTGTTTTGAGACCATATTCCCAAATAAGGGAAACCAGAATAATCGAAGCTTAGAATCTTCTTACCAGCTTTGTTTACTAAAGAAACCACTGTTGATTTTAGGTCTTTAAAAACCAAAGCATCATCATCAAACAAATCGTCTTTAATTTGTATGGCTGGCGAGTCACCAAACACCTTTTTAGTTTTACCATCAAAAAAGCCATCATCGTTTAGTGTATAGCTTTCTGCTGTTTCTACCTGATCGAAAACTACAGAATAATCTGATCTTTTCTCTCCTTCTTCTAATGGGCAATTAAAACCCGGATGGCCACCAATAGAAAAATACATCTCAGTAGCATTTATATTTTCTACTTCGTAAATCACAGAGACTGTATCACCCTCAATTGTGTAAATCATATTTACTACAAACTCGTAAGGATAAATCGCCTTGTCTTCTTCTGTGCTGCTATAGCTAAAAGTGATTTTATCTGCCTCCTGTTTTTTTACTTCAAACATTCTATTGCGCACAAAACCATGTTGTTTTAGCTCATAGCTTTTGCCATCTAAGGTATAAGTATCGTCTATTAGCTTACCAACAATTGGAAATAAAATACAAGAATGCCTTCCCCAAAACTCCGGATCAGCCTGCCACATGTATTCCTTTTCTGATTGTTTGCCATAAATACTTGCCAGCTCTGCCCCTTTCAGGTTTATACCAACTTTCAACTTGTCATTTTCAATAAAGTATTGTTCCATTATACCACTCATCAAAAAATATTTTGGAGAATTTTATTAATTATAGAATTTGAGGAAAATTAAATAAAAATAAAGACATGGGAAATCTGAAAACTACATTTTTACTTCTTTTACTTTTAGTATCTGCCTTTACACTAAAAGCGGTTGACAATCCTAAAAATGAAGAAAAGGCCGTAATTAAATGCATTGATAAGCTTTTTGATGGCATGCGTGCAGGTGATAGTTCTATGGTGAGTCAGGTTTTTCATGAATCTTCTAGACTGCAAACGGTTTCTACAAAAACTGGAAAAACTGTATTACGCAACGAAACCATAGCCAATTTTTTAAAAGCTATAGGTACCCCTCACGACATTGTGTGGGATGAGCGAATCTTAAGCTACGATGTAAAAATAGATGGCGCAATGGCTACTGTATGGACAGAATACGCCTTTTATGCAGGTGAAAAGTTCAGCCATTGTGGAGTAAATGCATTTCAACTTTTTAAAGATGATGAAAAAGGTTGGCTAATTACTCAGATAATTGACACAAGAAGAGTAGAAGATTGTAAGAAAGAGTAATCTGAAAGGATATATTTCACCGAAACTACATCTACAGTAGGTGTAGTTTTCTTCTAGTCTTAATTTTTTTAGCTGAGGATTTTTATCAACATTTAAAATTCATCGGAACACTAATACCAAAAAATAATTAAATTTTAGAGGTTTTAAAGTGGATTTCATATCGCTTCATTATAAATTAGAAGAATCGAATATGAAAAGAAACTAACTATAACAAAATGAAACCTCGCTTTTTAATCATTTTTTCAACTTTAATACTCTTCTCCTGCAAAGTTCAACAGCTCGACAAATTCACTCTTGCAGATGTACCAGTAAAAGCACCTTTCACCAAAGTAGATACACTATCAACTAATGACTGGTGGAATAGAAAAACTACAGAGATTATCGATCTAAAAGTTGATAGAGACAAAGTAGTAGCATTTGGTCTTTACACAGTTCACAACAATATTTTAAAACTTACCGCTCAGCTTTATCCATTATACCCTAACGAAACCCGTGAAGTAAGGCTAGAAATAAAAGAAGGTGAAAACTGGAAAGAAATACAAACTCAAAAAGTAAAAGACTTAGGTTGGGCAGCAGTTTTTAGGGTAGAAAACTGGGACGACGCCAAAGACATTCCTTATAGAATAAGACATGGCAAAAAAGCCTATTTTGAAGGCCTTATAAGAAAAGACCCTGTTGACAAGGACGAAATATCAATGGCTGCGCTTTCGTGCAACTCTAACCAAGATAGAGGCATGAGAGAGAATTATGTACGCAACATAAACTACCAAAACCCCGATGTGATGTTTTTTGCTGGAGACCAGTCATACGATCACACAGAACACACTGCTGCTTGGTTAAAGTTTGGCTTACAGTTTAAAGAAACCTTTAGAAACAGGCCTTGTATTTCTATTCCAGATGACCATGATGTGGGGCACCCTAATCTCTGGGGCGAAAATGGTAAAATTTCCAACAAACCAACTGGCTCAGATGGTGGCTACTATTATCATCACGAATATGTGAAAATGACGGAAAGAGCACAAACCTCAAACTTACCTGATCCATACGATCCTACTCCAGTTGAACAAGGTATTGGCGTATATTACACCAACTATGTATTAGGTGGAGTTGATTTTGCCATTGTTGAAGATAGAAAATTTAAGTCTGGCCCAGAAGGTAAAATTCCACAGCAAGGCCCAAGACCCGATCACATTAACAATCCAGACTACGACCCCGCCACCATCGATTTAGATGGATTAAAATTATTAGGAGACAGGCAATTGCTATTCTTAAAAGATTGGGCAGGGCAACAAGAAGATGTTTCAATGAAGGTAGTACTCTCTCAAACTGGTTTTTGTGGTGGAGCACATTTACATGGCAGTAAAGACAATCGCTTATTTGCAGATTTAGATTCTAACGGATGGCCACAAAAAGGCAGAAATAAAGCTTTAGAATTAATTAGAGAAGCCAATGCGGTGCATATTGGTGGTGATCAACATTTGGCAACAATTATTAAACACGGCATAGAAGAGTTTGAAGATGGACCTTGGGCTTTTGTGGTTCCTGCGAGTGTAAATAATTATTATAGCCGCTGGTGGTGGCCTACTGAAGAAGAGCTAAAAAACACCAAACCACTCACAGCAGAACTACCTTGGTCTGGAAACTTTTTGGATGGCTTCCATAACAAGATTTCTGTTTATGCTTATGCAAATCCTGATGGAGATTCAAACGGTGCGGGTTATGGGTTAATCAGATTTAATAAAAAGGATAAGACTGTCACTTTTGAGTGCTGGCCAAGAAATGTGGATGTTACTAAACCGGGAGCAAAACAATTTACTGGCTGGCCATATACTGTAAAACTTTAAGCACAAAAAAAGCTCTGATTACTCAGAGCTTTTTTTAATTGAAACTGCTCCCAATGGTAATTTCGTCTTTAAATTTTTTACGCATATCTGTAATCAAGGCATCTTGTGTTCTAATACGATTACACAAAACTTGTAAAATACCCTGAGCCACTTCTGGTCTTTGCGACATCAAATCATAAAAAGCATCTTGATCGAGTCTTAGTAGTAAGGTATCTTTTTCAGCGGTTGCCGAAGCCGATCTTGGGTTTGAATCTAACAAACCTAAATCGCCAAAGAAATCTCGATTTATAAGTGTGTTCAGTAAGTAATTACCAATGTGTATTTTTACTTGCCCCTCGTAGATAATGTACATACAATCACCCGGATCACCTTTCTTAAATATTTCATCACCTTCAGAAATACTCACTTCTTTTAGAATTGAAGCAATGTCAGACAACACACTTTCGGGTGTTTCAGAAAAAATACTTGTACTTTTTAAAATGATTATTTTTTCAATCTCGAGTAATGATTCATCTTGATCTTTCATATAAGTAATAACATTTGTGATGTGTTCGGATGGCATCACATCGGCAAAAATTTCTTCGTAAGTAAATAATCGATCTTGGCAAAATTGCTTTACTGTATGCACAGCAGCTTGTTTCAGCAATATATCGTCGCCAGTTAAGTATGGGTTAAATGCTTTGAGCAAACTAGGATAAAAATAACCAGACAAAGTATATAAAGCAGTTGCTTGTGTCCAGCGAGTAAAGTTACTTCCTCTTTTTGTTCCTAGTAAAATCATTAAAACCACAGTAATTTCGTCGAGCAGATTATGATTATAAAACCTAGAAAACCTGATGATTTTATTATTCAATACTGAGTTATCAAATAGTATAGAAATCTTCTCCACAGTTGAGTTAGGCAACATTTTATTGAGTACTTCATAAGATTTTAGTTTCTCATGTTTCTCAATAGAAGCCATTGCTCCCATAATCATTTTATACTTCTCGTGGTCTTTGGTAAACAGAAATGAAACTAGCATTTTAGCATGCCTCACTCTTAAAGTAAGTTCTTTTTCTAAAGCCTCTTTTAAAAGTTCAAAGCCTGCCTTGCCAACAATTATTTCTAAAGCTGTATACAACCAGAATACTCTTTTGAACAATACCTCCATCCTATCAGACACATAAAATACCTGATTGTGGCTCACTGCATCGTAACCAGCAGACTGTAAAGATGTATATGCTTCAGACTGTAACTCAATCCAATCGTAAGTAGTTACCCACCATAAAATTTCGAATGCTTCTGAGCCTCCAATTTTTCCACATAACCTACATAACCTGATAAAGTAGACTCCCCTCGAACTGCTCGCTTCACCGAATGCTTCTTTTAAATAGGGCAATACCACTTCTTTGTAAAGTGCCAATGTTCTTAAAGCTTCGTTATGGAAATTGTTTTTTTCCACCATTTCCAACAGTATCGGAATAAAAGTCTCATCGGTTAATTTACCCGCTGCTTCTATGGCACTTTTGGTGACTTCGCAAGTATGGTTTTGCAGAAACTTTTGAATGATAGGAGAAAAACTTTGGTCTTTAAGCTCTCCAATAATATGGATTGAAAGAATATTCTCAGACTCACTATCAGACATTGAGAATTTTCTCACCGCAGCCTCAGCACGTGTTTTTTCCTCTTCTGTACCGTATTGATACATGCAGATTAAAGTAGCTCGGCAAATTGGCTCATCATTGCTTAATTCTAAATCTTTAAAGCGACTTACCAAATCGTGATTTAGCGAACATGCCGCTCTAATCGCAGCAGCTCTCACATTGGCAGAAGAATCGTTTTCGATAATATCTAACATATCATCTTCGAAGTCTTTTAGTTTTAGCTCTTCAATCTTATTGATAGCATGAATCCTAACTTCGTCAGACGAATGTTTAATGACAGAGTGCAACTTTTGATACAGGTTATCTATATCAAACTTTTGCAAAAACTCTATAGAATAGATTACCTCTTCAGATTTACCAGTTTCTAACTTGGTTTCAAGTACTTCGAGAATTTTCTTATCCTGAATTACTAGCTCAGAACCTTTAATGGTTCTAACATCTACAGCTGTTTTAAGAATACCTAGATAACTTCGGTTATAGATAATGATGTTGATGATCCACAAAGCAATGGTACCATTAATTAACCATGTAATTTGGTTATCATCTATAATAGAATCTACATCTCTGAATAAGAATAGAAATCCACCAGCTAAGCCAACAGCCAATGGTTCAACTACTCCTTTCATCAAATTATAACCTTGAAACTTAAACCTAGCTACCAAGGGTTGAAGCAAGGTGTAAAACACCGGACGGTGAAGTGCATAACGCAGTGATGTAAAGATCAGCGTCATGAGAATGAGGTGAGGTAAAAAGTTATATGTACTGTAAAAAGGAAGCCAATCAGGAACAAAAAGAGCAACCCCTAAAACCAACATAATGAGTGGCAATACATACAATGATCTTTTAATACCGATTTCACTAATTACCCTTCTTGAGAAAATCATTTTGGCAACAAATGACAATACACTGATGAGCCCGAAAAGAATCCCAATAATCCATGCAAGCGATTTTTCTGTATAGAAATATTCTTGCAAGTTGCTCAGTAGCGCAAAATCTAACCAAATGGTGAGAATGATTACAATTATTGTTAGAATAGATAATTCAATAATTGATCTATTGCTTAAAAATCTGGTGATTGCTGGCCCAGTCTTTAATACCTCAATGCGACTTTCTTTATTCTCCTCATAAATTTGCTTGTAAGAATCTTTTTTGATAATCCTTCTGAGGAAAAACCAGGAAGCAACAAATGAGAAA
>PBYL01000028.1 GCA_002729595.1 Thalassovita sp.
AAACATAATAACTACAAATATTATCCAGTTTTGCGGAGTTACATCGCTAAAGAGATAGAAATTACCCAGAATTAAATTGTAAGCAACTAGTATAACAGTGGTAAAGCCAAAACGGTAAAATGTAATGGTTTCGAAGTTATGATTTAATAGAAACTTTCTGCCAAGAACTGTTGTAGAACCAAAGCAAAATGCTGCAATTAATGCAAGCAGTGCTGCTTGTGAGGTGTTTTCACCTGTATTAAAGTTGGGCAACCTAAACTCAAATGTTAAAAAGTAACCACCAGCAACAGCCAGCAAAGCCCATATAAAAAAGTTTTTCTTTAGTTTTTCTTTTAAAAAGATTGTAGCCAGTGTAATGGCGAATACAGGTTGCAGTTTTTGAAGAAGAACAACTACAGATAGATTTTTAAAGTTGATAAGAAACATGGCTTGCACTATTGAAAGTGTGCCAATTGTTCCACCTAATAATGCGACTAGAAATAAAGCAAGATAGTCTTGTTTATCGAAAACTTTCAGGTATTTATACTGCCTAAAAAGGAAAAGTTGCATTACTGAGAATGGTAAGATATGTAATACCATTACCACAAAACTTGCTTCCAGATTATAAAGTCTGGGAGTGAGTACAACTCCATCAAATCCCCATAGTGTGGTTGCTGTAATAATTGCCAGAAGACCTGTGATTACCTTTTTGTCTTTGTTCATTTCGAGAGAGGCGGTGCTAATCTTTGCCTGCAATATTAGTGAATATACCTGTTAAAAGAGTTTTGTAGATAGATTTTAAGCTATTCTTTAAAAATTGATAGAAAAGCTTCTGTTTCATGTTGAGAAGTGAAGTTAGAATCCAAAACTTCTTTTTGCATTAAGCCAATTTTTTTTCTGTCATTTGCTGAGGTATTAATTAGTCTCCATAGTGTTTCTATGCAACTAGATTCATCACCTGGGTGAAAAACAAAACTATTAGGAATATCGACCAACACATCTCTCATACCACCTACAGAAGAAGCCAAAACAGGAATACCAAGCGCACTAGCTTCTAACAAAACATTTGGCATGCCATCGTAAAATGAAGGTAAGGCAATTACATCGCAGGCAAGATAGTATTGTATTAATTCGTACCTATCTAAAAATGGCAGAAATGTAGTATTGAGGTTGTAGCCTGCTACTATCGTATCTATATGTGTTTCTCTTTCGCCAACAATTACGAGATGTATTTTATCTGCAAGTCCACTTTTAGCAATGCTTTTTAAGAGAAAGTCGCAGCCCTTTTTAGCTTTTAAGTGACCAAACAAACCTAGTGTAAGCTTAGAATCGACAATATTTTTTGATCTAAACTTTTCTGCAAACTCATAATCACTTTTTAAAGCTTGCCAATTGGTCGATTCTATGCTATTAGGTATAAATTTTACTTTCTTTTCAGGATAGAGCAGCTCAATTTTGTCTTGCATATCGCTAGCAACTGTTGCAATAGTACTTGCTTGGTTAATAGCTCTATCGAGTATAGGCAGCTTTCTGGAAGAAAAGATGGCATTATCAAAATCATTACCACGAAAAAGACAAACTAATGGTAGAGAAAGCCATTTGCTAAAAACAGGAGAAGCTAATAAAGGAAGATAGCCTCCAAAAGCAACGATATGTGTACATTGCTTATATTGTTCTTCTTGTGCTATAAAGTTCCAAAGGCAATTAACAGTATGTGCTTCATCTGTATTAAATGGCACATTTAGGTAAGTACCTTTTACCTGATTGGTGATTTTGAAAGAAGTATTTCGCTTTGTAAAATGGACTATATCTATTTTAACTCCACTATTTCTAAGGTTGCGAATAATTCTGTCGCAAGATTGCGCCATACCTCCTCTTTGCGGTGGATAGTTTTCAGTTAGCCAAAGTAGTCTTATCTCATTTTCCAGCATAAATGTTGGTTTTCGATAGCTGGTTTAATTTTTTAAAAAGTGAAAATTATAAAATGAGAAATGATTTTTGGCAAAAAAATCCATTAGAAATAAAAAAAACACTATTAAGAAATAATAGTGTTGTAAATAAGCGAATATATTAATAGAGTTTAACTAAGATAGAGTTAGATTAGTAGTTGTTGTTGGTATTTCAGTAACATTTACAAAAAGTTGCTTTAGTAAATTCTCTCCTGAAATGGGCGACTTGATATTTACAACAACATCGTTGCATTTTAAATAGTAAACATCATTGTCTTTAACAATGCTAGCATCAAAGTGGAAGGTTCTTCCAAGATGCTTTTGCTCATAATGATACTTTTTTATTGTTTCCATACATATAAGGGATATATATATCAATTTATTTAATTAAAACGTGATTTGTAACCCTTTGTTCAATAATTAACAGAAACTGTTAACAATTTGATTAAAAAATTACATTTTCTCTTGTTTAAATACAGTAATTAGCAGAGGGTAAAGAGCTTTATTATAGTAGGTTAGCGTGTAAGAGAGTCGAATTAAATATCTTTTTTAATAATTAATTTATCTTAATCTTATTATTACTTACAAATTATTTTTTGCCGAATTTTGGTGTTATAACTGACAAATCATCACATTTTTTTACTGATTTACACATTTTAACATCTTAATATTTATTAAGAAATGAAAAGTTTATATAGATTTATCGAAATATGGCGACTTCATCTCTCATAAATATTAATGTTTTTGCTTTTAGGTTGTCTCCATAAAATAACAGTGATTATTCTCTGAGTTTAGGTTTATTGTTAGCTATCCTCTTTGAAAATGAAAAGTATAATCTGCAAATATAAAATACCGATTTAATTAATTTTTAATAACATACCCAAAAACCTATGAACAGAAGAAATGCTGTAAAAAGGATTAGTGCCTTGGCGGGTGGTACCCTTTCCACTCCACTAATTGCAGCTATTTTGAATGGTTGCAAGCCTTCAGAAAAACCAGACTGGCTTCCTGAGTTTTTAAGTCCTGAACAAGATCAAATAGTGATAGAAGTTTCGGAATTAATTATTCCAACTACTGATACACCAGGTGCTAAAGATGCCTTGGTTAACAGATATATCGACTTGGTTTTAAAGGATTGTTATACTCCTGAAGATCAGAAGAGTTTTCTTGAAGGGCTAAACAGCCTAAACAAAGCAGCAAAAGATGAATATGGAAATGACTTTGTTGATTGTGAAAAAGAGGAGCAGGTTGCCCTTCTGAAAAAATTTGATGAAGAAGCATACAGCGGTACAAACACATCAGGAAAAAAACCTTTCTTTAAATTTATGAAAGAACTGACTGTGGTTGGTTACTGTACTTCGGAAGTAGGCGCGACGCAAGCACTTAATTTTGTGGCAGTTCCTGGTGCTTATGATGGTTGTATGCCTTATAAAGAAGGTGATAAAGCTTGGGCTATCTAGAAATGATATGCAGGTTTTTATCTTGAATTCAAACAAAAGAATCAATCAACTTTGATAAAATAGAATTACAATGAATTTAAATACAAAGGCAAAAAAACAAAATACATACGATGCAATCGTGGTTGGCTCAGGTATAAGTGGTGGTTGGGCAGCGAAAGAACTAACTGAAAAGGGATTAAAAACTCTAGTTCTAGAAAGAGGTTACGAAATTAAACATCCCGACGATTACGAAACTGCAATGAAAGACCCTTGGGATTTAAAACACAGGGGTAAAGTAACTCAAGAGCAGTTAAAAACTACAAAAGAAAAGCAACAAAGAATAGGCTATCTTACTGAGGAAATTGCTCACATGTTCGTAGATGACACTGAGAACCCCTATTCTGAAGTAAAAAGATTTGATTGGCTAAGAGGGTATCATACAGGTGGTCGCTCAATTATGTGGGGTAGACAATCATATCGTTGGAGTCCAATGGATTTTGAGTCAAATGCAAAAGATGGCTTTGGTGTAGATTGGCCTATTAGATATGATGATTTAGCTCCTTGGTATGATTATGTAGAAGGTTTTGCAGGAATAAGTGGGCAAAACGAAGGGCTTGAGCAATTACCAGATGGCAATTTCCTTCCTCCAATGGAAATGAACTGCTTAGAGAAGCATGCAGCTCAAAAAGTTAGAGAAAACTTTAATGATAGAATAATTACAATAGGTCGAGTAGCGAACCTTACAGTAGCTCACAATGGTAGAAATCACTGTATGTATAGAAACCGTTGTGCTAGAGGTTGTCCTTATGGTGCTTATTTTAGTAGTCTTTCGTCAACGTTACCGGCAGCTGCCAAGACTGGTAATATGACATTGCGCCATAACTCTATAGTAAACTCTGTAATCTATGATAAAGAACAAGGTAAAGCGACTGGAGTTAGAGTAATTGATGCAGAATCTGGTGAAATGCAGGAGTTTTATGCAAAAATCATTTTCTTAAATGCTTCTGCGGTTGGTTCAGCATTTATATTAATGAATTCTGTTGATGAAGTATTTCCAAATGGTTTAGGTAATACTAGTGGTACTTTAGGACACTATTTGATGGACCACCATTTTAGAACAGGAGCTAGAGGAGAGTTTGACGGATTTGCAGATCAATATTATTCAGGTAGAAGAGCGAATGGTATTTATATTCCTAGATTTAGAAATATAAAAGAAAAGCATCCTGATTTTGTTAGAGGTTATGGTTATCAAGGTGGCGCTAGTAGAGAGTCTTGGATGAGAGGTGTAGCCGAAATGGGATTTGGTGATGAGTTTAAGCAACAAATGGTTGTACCTGGACCTTGGAGTATGGGCTTAGGTGGTTTTGGTGAAACACTACCATATTTCGAAAACAAAGTAACTCTAGACAAAGAAAATCTTGATAAGTGGGGGCAACCAACTGTTAAGTTTGATTGTGAGTTCAAAGAGAATGAGCAGAAAATGAGAGTTGATATGCAAAACTCAGCTGCGGAAATTCTTGAAGCTGCTGGTCTGAAAAACATTTCAACTTATGATGCAGGTTCATATCCAGGACAAGGTATTCATGAGATGGGGACTTGTGTTATGGGTAAAGATAAGAAGACTTCTATGCTTAATAAGAACAACCAGTTACACGAAGTATCAAATGTATTTGTAACTGATGGTGCTTGTATGTCTTCTGCTGCTTGCCAGAACCCTTCATTAACATACATGGCTCTTACAGCTAGAGCATGCGACTTTGCAGTTAGTGAATTAAAGAAAAATAATATATAAAAATTACTTATTTGTGGTTATAAAGGGAGTTGTTAATTCAATTCCCTTTTTTTATGTTTAAACCTTTATAAAACTTACCTCTCATTTCTGAATGAAAAATTAATCTTAAAAGATATTTGTTAGCTTTACACCGATTTTTTACTGATACATAATTTACTAATGAGATTCATCAGATTTTTTATACTATTTCTTACTATAACTTTCTTTTGTAATTCATGCTTCGAGATAAGAGAAGAAATAACCATTAATAAAGATGGGCAAGGGAGCTATAAAATGCTGATGGATTTTAGTGCGAGTAAAAAAATGTTTCAGATGATGTTGGATTTAGCAAATACCAAAGAGGGCAGTGCAGTTGGTTTAGAAGATAATCCTTTAAGTGGTTTAGATTCTGCATTTACAGTACTAAGCAAAGAATTAAACAGAATAGCTGGTATTTCTGAAGCTAAAGGAATTAAGGATGAAGAAAACTTTCAATTTGGTTTGGAGCTTAATTACGAGAGTGTAGAAGCTCTCAATAAAGCATTAAGCAAACTAGATGAAGGTAATACCAATGCTTCAGGTGCAGATTATTACATATATGATAAAAAAGGAAGGTTGGAAAAAACTAACTCTTTCAATCTTAAGAACCTCACAAGTGAAATGGTGCCTAAAGATGACGATGGCTCCAATAAAGAACTTAATGCACAGTTACAAACATTATATGATGATGTAACTTATACAATGATCATCGAAACTGTAGACGCTAAAATTAGAAATTATTCTAATGAGGAAGCGATACTGTCTGATGATAAAATGACACTCACATTTTCTAAAACTTTGAAAGAATTAAAAGGAAATGTTGGTTTAGCTAATTCTATACGATTCAGATAATTAATTTTTTAATCAAGATTTTTTTTTATGGCTTATTTATTCACTTCAGAATCTGTTTCAGAAGGACATCCGGATAAAATTGCAGATCAAATATCAGATGCGATATTAGATGCTATGTTAGCACAAGATCCAGAATCAAGGGTGGCTTGTGAAACAATGGTAACGACAGGGTTGGTAGTTGTATCTGGTGAGATTACCACTAAAGCCTATGTTGAAATACCTGATATAGTAAGGGAAACAATCAAAAAAATCGGATATGATAGTGATAACTATATGTTCGATGCTGAATCATGCGGTATTATGGTTGCTTTACACAGCCAATCACCAGATATTGCTCAAGGTGTAAATGAGGGAGAAGGTGTAGATAAAGAACAAGGTGCCGGTGATCAAGGGATGATGTTTGGTTATGCAAGTAACGAAACCCCAGAATTAATGCCAATGGCTTTAGCTTTCTCTCACAGAATGGTGAAAGAACTTGCTCATATTCGTAAAAATGAAAGTAACCTAATGCCATACTTAAGACCTGATACTAAAGCTCAGGTTACAATTGAGTATGATGATGATAATAAACCAGTTAGAGTTCATACAATCGTTTTATCTACTCAGCATGATCCTTTTGATGAAGAAGAAAAAATGCTGAAAAAGATAAATGATGATGTCATCAAAATTCTTATCCCTAGAGTTATTCCGGCTGAATTGTTAGATGAAAATACAATTTACCATATTAATCCAACTGGTAAATTTGTGATTGGTGGTCCTCATGGTGATGCAGGTTTAACAGGTAGAAAAATTATTGTTGATACTTACGGTGGTAAAGGTGCGCACGGTGGTGGTGCATTTTCTGGCAAAGATCCGTCAAAAGTAGATAGAAGCGCTGCTTATGCTGCTAGACATATTGCTAAAAATATGGTTGCTGCAGGTATCGCAGACGAAATATTAGTTCAGGTTGCTTATGCTATCGGAGTTTCTAAGCCAGTTTCATTGAACGTAAATACTTATGGAACTTCAAAAGTTGGCTTGTCTGATGGTCAAATAGCTGAGAAAATTTCTGGTATATTTGATATGAGACCAAAAGGTCTTGTAGATAGATTAAAGTTAAAAAATCCTATCTTCTCAGATACAGCAGCTTATGGACACATGGGTAGAGAGAGCTACAAAAAGGAAATTGATCTATTCACTGTGAAAATCGAAGAAGACGAAAATATCAAGAAAGAAATCAGGACTAAAGAAACCAAAGCACTTGAGTTCTTTACTTGGGAAAAACTAGATTATGTAGATAAATTAAAAGATGCTTTCGGTCTTTAATTTAGGATGATTATTTAATTTATTGATACATATTTAACAAAATGGCATCAGATTGATAAACCAGTCTGATGCTTTTTTTTTGTGATTTTTCATAAAATTGCCAGATATAGATAGATTAAAAATATCATAAAGCTGACTTTAAATAATTAAATTTACGATATGAAAAAGATATGTATTTTTTGTGGTTCAAGTCCGGGAAGTGAAAAAAGTTATCAACAAGAAGCAGAAAGTTTTGGCGAATTACTTGTTGATAAAGGTTATGAGATGGTGTATGGTGGTGGAAGTACGGGAATGATGGGTTTTATTGCCAATGCTTGTTTGGCGAAAGGTGGTAAAGTTACAGGTGTAATTCCAAGCTTTTTGGTAGCTAAAGAAGTTGGTCATAATGGACTTACTGAAATAATAGAAGTGGAAAGCATGCATGAGCGTAAACAAAAAATGGCTGATATCTCAGATGCTTTTGTGGCAATGCCTGGAGGTATGGGTACAATGGACGAACTTTGCGAAATAGTAACTTGGTCGCAGTTAGGATTACATACAAAGCCAATCG
>PBYL01000029.1 GCA_002729595.1 Thalassovita sp.
TCATCCTTAGCGTTCCTCAAATGCACAAACAAAACATTCAAAGAACACGGTTAAAGATAACCGTCAATTTCCCTTGGTAATGAGCGACTACGACAGAATCGCGTGGTAATTAAAGTACGACAAAATCGCTTGGTGTTAACATAATACAGCGTAGTAGTTCATATCTGATCTTACAGTTTCGATGAACAGGTTTAGACTTCATCTGACAGACAGCTATGAGCGTGAAGCGGACCTTAAACACAACCAATGCACTGGTCCGTTTCAGGGCATTAAACGGACGGTCAACTCCCCACTAGGGGGCGATAACACATGGGCTAAAATTAGGAACGAAGTGACGCAGCCCATGTGCTAGCGTCCTAGGGAGCGAAGTGAGTGCTTGTAGTGTTTGTTATGCGCTGGTAACTAGATACGTTTTATTTCTAGCCATATCAGAAAGCTCAAGAAGTTCTTCCTTGCTCACGGCTTCATTGATCATGTTTCTAAATTTATTTAGTGATACATTCAAACCATCTAACTCTTTACCAACTTCATCTTTATCTATTAAGCCAGCTTCTTGCTTGGTTAACACCTGCAATACAAAATTTGCCAATTGCTCTGGTGTTTCCTCTGTGGGAAAGACATTCCTGAAAAAGAGACCAGCCCCCAAACCGTGCAAAGTTACTAGGCGATCCATTTTATATCCTATGACTTTTGAAATATTATCTACCGCGCTTGGATTGATTACTGCTAAATAACTTTGATAAGTAATATACTGCTTTGCTTTATACAGGCGAATCCCTTGCCTTCGGAGTACTTTATCCCAAGTATTTAAATGTTCTTGTAATGACTCACCTTGTAATGATTTTACGTAATTTACTGGATCACTATCGACTGACTCTAAAAGCTTAACACCATCCAAATGAGTGTCGTATAAGTAAAAATACGCCTGTAACATCTCTAACAATGCTTCTTTTCGCTCAGACGACTTATTAAGCTTTGACAAGCCCTTTACTGAATTCATCAAAAATTCGAGAATTTTTACCAGATCTGTGAACATTACTTCCTCTTGGCATAACGCCTGAAACTGCGGCAGACACGAAGCTCAGCGTAGCAGCTGTCCGACAGCCTGTGCTTGTTAGGCTTAGACTTGATACCCAACACTGCGCATTTCCTTTTTGAGTTCTTCCTTCCAATTGCCCCGCTCATCAAGAGCATGATAAACAACTCCACTGATATCATTTGGTGTTTCTATTGTGCCTTTAACTACAGCTGCAACTCTTGGACGACCTAGCTTGCCAATTAAGTAGCCATGCTCAAAAACCACGTTTTGCCGTGCGCGATAACTGCTGTTTAGTGCACCAACCTTAGAACCAACATCACACGGGGTGTAAAGAACTACCCCAAAACCTACATTTGAATAGTGCTCAATTTTTTCGATGATTGTGCGTCCGGAGCTTGCCTGCATATGAAGAATAATAGGTTCTAGACCCAACTCCTCAATAAAACCAGACATTTCAAGTTTTGCAAGATCATCATGGCCATGAACAATAAAAACTTGTGATGTATTAAATACATGCTGGCCGCCGGGGGCTGGCGGAGGAACAACAGGTGCTGGAGGCTCTTTTAGCGCTTGGGATGCATCTAGTTGTTGCTGAGAGATATGACCCTTACGAAGCAATATTTCAAATATTGGCTCATCCTTCACCGCCCAATGTGTTCGGGATAATTCAAACCGACCTAAGTCGATATCGATTCTCATATCATCGATAGCACCAACTATTAAAGGTGGAAAAATTGGATCAAATTCGAAGTGGATAACTACAGTGTTTTGGCGCACCCGAATATCAGTTATGTAGCCAATGCGAGATTCTCGCGCTTCATTTTCTATAACAAACAAGCATGGAAAACTCTTTAGTTCTCGGATGGCCTTTTCATCAAAGAATTTGTAACGCTCACTTATTTCATCTGCCGTATATTCAACGACTGAGCGCCCTCGCTCAAGCTCGTATGGACTTGAATCCCAGCTTTCTGAATTACCTGAAATAAGCAAGTTAAACAAATTATGTCTCCGATATTAATATGAGTCAAACAGCTAATTACTAAGACTTTTTAGTAACACTCGTTTCCACTGAAAAACCACATTCATTGTTTTCAGGAAAAGGAATATAATCTCCGCTTTACGTACGGAGCTGACCGACAACGAGCATTGACGTTCACCAATACACAAAGAGCGGACGCACAACACCAACATCATTCGCCAGAGCCACGGTGCATGCCCTTGTTACACCTTCTCTCAAAATGGTAAATTGTCGGGGCCTAAATCTGTAGTTGTTTTCTTTATAGGTTGTTCAAACCCTTTCTCTAAATTTTCGATAAACCGTAATGAGCTTGTTACATGACCAAAAATCAACATGGCTTCTGAATATTTGAGCACTTTATTGTCATGTGCGAAACTCTGATTGTTTCTGACATGGTTGAACGCTTCCATATTAGCAATACTGGACTTCAATATCCTTTCAGTCATTTCTGACTCTATTGCACCATTGCTTTTCATGGCTTTTATATACTGACCTACAAGCCCGTGTAGCGGGATCTTTTGGTCAATTTGAATATCATGCTTTTCACAAAGGACTCTGAAATATTTAACTAAGAAGGTATGTAAACGATCAAGACCAGACTCTGGCTCGTTTCTATCAATAGAATCTCTTACCGTTTTTGCTAATGTTTCAAAATCTTTTTCTTCTGAGTTTGGAATAACAGCATCTATATCTGGAACCGGGACACTAGATTTAAGCCGCTGTACTATTTTAAAAATATCCTCGTTTGGTATGTCAGTGTTATTGAATCCCTTGTGTTCATCCCATTCGTCGAAGATATCACCAAGTAGTTTCCCTACAACATAATTCGACTCAATTCCCCAGAAAGCTCTCATTCTGTTGGCTTTCGAGCCACTGTTTAAATTGTACTTCTCGTCATAAATTTCTTTACCAGTGCTTTCGTAAACAAATTCTTCAAATGTCCTATTTGAAAAGTCAAGAACGTAACCGCTCGACATACCGAGAATACGTTCCAACTTTTTCTTCTCCATCTTAGTTAAATTTGACAACGGTAGTTTCCATTCCTAATGTTGTAACGTCCGCATTTGTGGCTGATTTGGAGCGCAGCGGAAAATCAGTCCGACAACATGCGTTTGTTATATTTCATTGATAAAACTTGGGATATTTACTGGCTCAATATCAAAAATATACTTGATGATACCTGCCTTTAGGTTCTCCTCAACCCCGCTCCTAAAATCTAAGATACATGAAATTGTAGCATCATGTTGCAAATGGCGTCTCCAATGAACCTCATCTTCTCTACCGTGAAATGAAAGCAATCTAGTTAAAGCCATATGCGCAAACATTCCCGATTCTTCATCAACTGTATTATGCATGACAACATGCGAATCAGAATAGGACTCTGTTGTGGTGAGATCCCATGAATGGAATAGCTGCTGAGCAATCGGCGATAGATCTCTTAACTGCTTATTATCGCCGTTTGTGAAATAAACGTCATCTATGACCATATGCCAATTTTCTTGAACCCCTTCATCTGTTTCGATAGTTTCAACGAGCTTTTCTTTTTTGAAGCTGATATGAACACCCGAATTAACTTGTGGAGTGTATGAGAAGTCACCAAGAAATTTGCTCATTAAGCTATTTCGCATTGCGTCATTGAAGTTTAGATTGAAATTTTTATTGGCTTTTGAGAAAACGTCTAAGTCTACTAGGCTCCAAATCCCAACCTTTCGCCAAGCAATTAAAACAGGAAGTCCTAAGAGCTGCCCATAAGCCTTCAATTTAGATACGTAGTCAGGTCTGAGAGACAAAACATTTTTCTCACAAGACTTAACTTCAATTAAAACAGAAGTGTTACCTGCACCACGCACATTAAAGTTTGCGAGTAGATCCGGAACCTGAAAAGTATCTTTTGAAGTAGTCGGATACTGCTGCTGGTCTAATTTATGAACCAAACTACATTGGCCCAGCCAGCCGCAAATAATAGAAAATTCGTCTTCTAATGGAAGACCTATATTAAGTCGGTGTACTCTTTCAGCGATGCTTTTTGCATCAGCAGTCCAACCCAACTGCTCAAGAGACTCATGAACAAGTCTCTCTAAATCTAACGGTTTATCTTTCAATTTTGCTCCATATACTTAAGAAATATAACAGCTTATCACTAGACTCCATAGTAACAGCCGTTTCCCATGAAAAACCGTGTTCTGAGTTTACATTGAAAAGCATATGAAATGTCCGCTATACGTACAAAGCCGACCCTTATATTTCATTTTCCAACCACCAGAGGCTTTTCGGTATTGCGACGGATAAGCGAACTTCCAACCTTAGAATGCAAATAGCCTGTCTTTGTTTGTATCCATGATGCGCTCCTAATGTTCACCGCACTATTATCGCGACTAAAGGGGATTACGCTACGTTTTAGGCAAAAAAAAGGCTGGATAAACCAGCCTGATATGAGTGATGAATACTTATTTATGAATGTGTTTCCTACCCCATGCTTGAAGCTGGGGCGAGTAATGATTGGCAAGCATAATAACTCCTGTCAGGCCAAGCCCGATGAGCGTTACTGATAAAAGTACAAATTCCATACTGTTCATTAGCCATCTCCTAACACTACTGCGATAACAACACTAACTGCTACCAACACAAAACCGATGACTAATAATACAACAGAGGCGCTTAGACTTCCACTATCTAGCGAAGTCGAAAACAGCTGAGTACCCAACCCCAAGACGAAAAACGCCACCCCCACATCAAGGGTAGCATCTTTCAGCCAAACCCATAGAAAACGCGGCATACTACCCTCCAGTACAAAATTAAATGAGGGTAATATTGTCTCAAGATTGCCAGTTTGCGCTACAAAATGGGCTACTGAATACGCCGGGTTTTATGTTGTTTATTGTCTCTCTCGGACGCATTGATCAGCACAGGCGCCACCCACTTTATTTCCTTCTCGCGCTTACCCGGTGGCACAGGAACACCCTGCCCGTTTTCATCCCTGATAACATTGCCTTCTGCATCCCGTTGCAGTCGCTCACCGACATAATAAGTGTGAAAGTGCCCCAATCTCAGGTGGGGAGATTTCTTGTCCTTGCCAGACTCAGCATCACGCTCAAACAAGCCCTCGAAGGAGAATTGCTTTCCAATGCGCACGTAGTCATAAAACTCTCGCTTTATCCTTGCTTCCGCTTTGCGACGCTTACTGGGTTTTTTAAGAGATTTTATTTTATGCGTCATCCCGGTTGCTTCTTTGATTTCAATCCGCTCAGAATCTTTGGCATTCATGTACATAATTGTGTTTATGACCATTGAAATAGGGGCGCTCATCTCCTCAAAAGAATCACCAGCGAACGTAACGTTGTCGACATCATCATCGTAAAGGACAGCTTGATTTATCGCTATCCCGGCGTCGACAGAAGCCGCAATATTAAATGCATTGTTCATGATGTTGTCCGGGTCGTTAGTGTCATAGATAAACAGCATTTGGAACATCATAATGTCCTTGCCGGACTGAATGGCGCCTCGCTCTGCTTGCAGGCGTAATGATGCATCGCCCTCGATGAGATTGATCCGCTGCGCGCCGTCCCAAGAGATTAATTTTTGTTGGACATAGCAACCGTGAATAACTTCGCCGCTGCGAGTTACGATAGGCGGCTCCGCATTTCTAAAGTCCAAATATAGTGAAGGATAAGGCAATTTAAGCTGGTCAATCGGAATGGCACAGGACTTCACCGAGTCGGTTAACGACAGCATTTTAAGCAGGTCAGGATGGTAGTCCACGGTAATTCCAGACCGCGCAATGTGCTCAGCTTCGATAATCCGCGCATCCAGAAAAGTGATTAGTTCGTCATCGCTAGCGATAACCTTTCTGAGATTATTTATCACCCCACTATGCTTGTTGATGAGCATGTTGATCAGAGCGATGTTGGGATAATCAAAAGACAAACGCTCGAACCAGTCAGCAAATAGGTTCAGCAAGGACACAAACTCCTTGCTGTCTGGCGAGTACATGAACAATGGCAGGAATAATCGATTGTAGTTAACGAGGTTGTCAGGGTATGGGATTGTTGCGCTATACCCCGACACTTCCATTTGAGTTAAAGCGGCATTTTCTATGTAGTCGAAAAGGGGCGCTATGCTTGGGCGCCTTTCTTTGAAAGCGGTAAGGTCAATTTGCATTAGAGTTCCATTTCATGAATTACAGGTCCGCAGGCTTGCCGATACCCTCAAAATTATAATTTCCTTTTTGAACGGCTTCGCGTTCTGCCGCTTGCGCAGCGGGATAATCAGGGTGGCGTTTTTCTTTGTCCTTGCAGGACATACAAATCATTTCAGTATTAAACATGGACATGATATGTGAAGTCGCCTGCTGATAACAACGCTGGCAATGCTTATTTGTTGCCCCTGCGAAAGTATCCAACATTACAATGCACCTCGCTTTTTAAGAATTTCAATGTACTGACTTCTCGCGTCAAAGAGTCTCTTGGCTGAAAATCCCCGAAGCTGTGCGCTTTTTATCGCCTGCTCTACGCACGTAAGTTTCTTCTTCAATGCACCTGTGCTGTACGATGTGCTTACTGGCATTACTGCGCCCTCACAAAGTGGTAATCAATCGATTTGCCGTTATCCCATGGCGCTCTGGTTGCCAGCACCCACTTGCCTTTTGTGCCATCGTGCTTTCTTGCAACCTGGAGTATCTGTTCTGCGGTAGGCTCTCCCAGCCCCCATTTGAGGTCTACTCGGCAATAGAGAACCACGCAGCCAAATTCATCGTCATACTGGGGTAAGGTGGTCATAACACGGTCATGTTTACCAAAGTCGGTACAAATGTCGTCGTGGTCGCGGACCAATACGTTAAAGTGACCATATTCACCGTGCCAACCGTCAATGGCTGCATAATTCGTTTTGCGTTGATTAAGAGTGTGTTCCATAACGTCGCTCCTGTTTCGGATATGACGCTATTATCTCAAAGGCGTTATGGGCGACTAGGAAATGGGCAGGAAGAGGTCATGTCCGTCAGGGACAAACATGACCAAGAGAATTCACTGAGCTTAACGATTGCCGCTCTTTTCGCGATGTATACGGCTGTATATTTCTTCACGATGGACATCAATTTCTGCGGGTGCAGAGACCCCAATTTGAACTTGTCCGCCACGTACTTGCAACACCTTGACAGTAATATTCTCGCCAATACGAAGACATTCGCCTTCACGTCTAGTTAGTATTAACATCTACTCAAACTCCTCATTAGAAAGCAAAGCTTACTTTTTCAAATTCATCGTAAAAATAACCACCAAAGTCACAGGTTTCGTTTAGCGGTAATTTCATCACATCGCTGGCTGTTCCACTCCAACGGAGCGAAACAAGTCTTGGGAAAACAATACCATCTGCATCCGCTCTCTGTTTTGCTCTGTCTTTATCTTCATCCCTGTATTGGCAAGACAGCAAATACCCTTTTGATTTATCGCCACTACCGCCATTGAGCTTATCGATTAACGCGCAATAATTTACGCCACCAAAATCACCTCTTCCCCTATAATGGTATTCCACTTTTTTGTTTAGCTTACCGTCTTCGACCCAAACCATTTTTGCAGGCAATGCGCCTCTAGGTGAGTACTCGGTAGTGATACTTTCACCAGTATCCGCAGTGCGCCAACTCAAGCTAGACATAGTTACTCCTTTTTTGTTTTCAAGGAGATTGTCTCAATTGGCTGAATTACGGCTATATAACGGGCAAATAATCAGCTGTCTGCCAAGGACGACGTTTTAAGCTTCACGCCATGTTTTCAATCATTTCCATTCCGTGTCGTGATACATGATCAGCTACCTTAGATGGAGCGTTCGTTCTAAAAAGCAGGATATCTCAACTGATATTCCGAAAGATTGTTGTGTTCAACATTGCCGAATTCATCCATTCCTGGTTCCAGCGCACCTCCAAGGAACTCCTCAAACGATACATCCAGTGCATCAAAATTGATCGCTGACTCCGGGACAGGGCTAGAGTCTCGGGCATCTCGTATGATGTTCTTACCTTTCATCTTCCCCCTTACTGGCCGATTGGTCGGCCTTGCCCCAGTAGAAGCAGAAGCAGAAGCAGCGCGGGCAGACGAAGTCGACGATGATTTGTGAAAACTCCCATAACCAGAGTCTACGGAGGAAGCATTGGAGTGGTTGGCTTTCAACCGTGAAACGCTCTGGACAGAGGTATGCTCCAGGCTATCAAGCCTCACTGGTTGGAAGCTGTAAACAGGCGGTTCGGATGGCGCCGCTGTTCCTTGGTTCAAATCTTGCGCCGCCGATCCGAGCCCGGAGTTGAAGTCGAAATTGAAATCACCCGAGATAGCCAGGCCGCGTTCGTCTCCTTGAGTCCAGCTGTGACATTCCTCGTCATACTGGTCATTTTCCGGGTCACCGACTGGAGATATGGGAAAGGTGATATTTGTCGAGGGGCGCTCCCGAGCGTGCTGATCAGTCTGAGGCTGCATCGGCTGTGCCGACATGACACGCTCTAGTGTTCTAGCAGGGAACGGCCTGCTGAAGCTTTGGCGATGTCTCGGAAGCAAACATTGAGCGTCTGAGTCGGGCTGGCTCACAATACCATTTCCATTGACAGGAGAGGGCGGCACAGAGGTCACCGGAGTGAGGGAGATTGAAGCTCGGCGAGTTGCTTCTGATGGCACAGCCGAGTAGGGCGACACTTCGACTGAGGGATTGCCTACGGAAGGGCTAGTGACAGGTTTCATTCTTTCAAGAACATCTGTCATAGACGATCGCAGTTGCTGCCGTATAAACTCGCGTGCTGCTGGCGATTGAAGCCATGCTTGGTCGGAAGCGCCCACGCATTGGTCAAGACGTGACTCGAATACCTCACCCAGCGCATCCATTGCGTCCTGCTCTGGAACACATGGGCTATGCAGAGATCCTGCTGGTGCGTTGAGGTTATCGGCATATGGGCTGCTTGGTTGAGGTTGATTAGGAAATAGTATGCCATAGATGATATACCAGACTTGTTCTGGCGTATTTGCCGGTCGCTTGCGGCGGATGTCGTTGTATTGTCCGTCGTCGAACTTTTCCGGGTAAGGGCATTCGACCAACGCACAAGGCTGTGACCCTCTAACGTGCTGATCCAGGAGCTCTTTTCGGTCAAATTTGGCATAGCAGCGAACACAATGTGTCCGACGCCAGTGGACACGATACAGATGTTGCTTGAGACGAGATATGTCGGGCCAATAGCCGCTGGCACAGCCGCGGTAGTGTTTTTCTTGGACGTTTCGCTCAGAGTACCTGGCTTTGTCATATTTACAGAATGGGCAAGCGAACAATTTCTCCGGGGATTCAATAGCATCAGGCTCATGCTTCATCTTCTTTGGCGTTCCAGATCCGTTGTCTTCCTTGTCGTCATCAGAGGCGTCCTGACCCTCTCGGTCACTGGGAGAACGTTTTAAGGGTGACCGGTGACCCGAGGTGGTAGAGTTGGTTGGTGACAGTCCAGTTTGGCTGCCGCCTGCTTTGCGCTTGTTGCCGTGCGTCCTGATGTGGCTCCCTACCTGAGATAGATCCTGGAATTGTGCACCAACGCCGATAGACGTTTCGTGCGCTTGCTTTGCCAGAGCCGACTGCAATTCGAGAGCGAAGAGATGTGTCCTCACATTGAGCGCGGCTTCTTGTTCTCTGAGAGAAGCTTGCCGTTCCCGCATCGTGGCTTCCCTCTCTCGGAGGACAATCTCCTTCTCACGGATTGCCACATCTTGCTCACGCCTCCAGACCTCCGTGTTTCTTTCGTGGTTGGGTCTTGAGGGAGAGCTGGCAGACTGATGATGCTTCGGCGCTGAGCGTGTAGAAGCATCATTGGATGCCCAGGGACTTCCAGCAGACATAGTGGCTTGGTGATGGGTATCTGCCAAGCGGCATGTTCCAGCAGGAGATGTCGGCACATTCAGCTCCCCAACGGCTGCCGCGTGTTGCCGTTGCTCAGAGCAATTCGGCTCTCGTTCGATAGAGACAGTTTCTGCTTTTCGCGGTTGAGTTGTACGAGAAACACTTCGTACCTTCTCGGTGATATCATGCCGGCAGCTCCATCCAGCCTGATCGCAAGAAGAACACAACATGCGATCGCCATCCTCGCAAATAGAGCAATGATAGTAAAGCTGATTGAGACGAATTGGGCTCTGGCAATGGTCGCACCTCATCGACCTCGAGTTACTCCTTGATGGTCTTGGGTCCGGCTCGTTGTCCTTGGAGATCAGGCCGCCCTCCTTTTCTCTAGGTGCGGGATTATCCTCCAGCAACACGACGGGCTCATTGTGCTGGGTTCGAGTCGAATCCTGAAAGGGTGTATACTGAGGAAGTTCTGCAGGAAGCTCAGCAATCTCCTTGTCCGACACAGGTTGCATTGGGTTGATATAGTCTCGGAGCTCATCTTTGCTGTCAAAATCAGCAAGCCTCGGAGGATCCGCCTTATCGTTCTTCCTCTGTCGGCTGAGCTTGCCGAGACTGAAGGTCTTGGCTAACTGGGACGCAATACTCTTGGTGCTTTTTGAGCGCACAGGAAGGCTCTGTGCAAGAGTGTGCTCGTTCCTTTTCCGAGCTGCGGCGACCTCAGCAGCTAGAAATGCTCGCCGCATTTGTTCATCTTGCTTCTGTGCTTTTGCCTGCTCTTTCTCTGTCTTTCTGTCCCTTTTCCTCGATTTCTTCAAGATCTTCTGTAGTTTGCGGTGATCACTGAGGGTTTCTACCCTCGCTGGTGGTCTTGGAGGACATGGGTCTTGCGGCTCGTAGTCGAGGCTGGGTTTCCACATAGGGCCGACGCATGGAGGGCTAATTGCAGAGATTGGGGAGCCTCGATACAAGCTCAACGCAGCAGCATCCGCTTCGCGATGTAACGTTGACAGCGAGTTCAAGCTGTTGGATCTCCTCAGCGGACATGGTAGGGCATCGGAAATAGGTTCATCGCTAAGATGGCCCGGTCGACCAGGCACGGTTCGCGTCTTGCGCAACACAGCTCGTTGCAGCGGACCATTCGTATCCGAAGAATGCCATGACTGTTGCGACCGGAGTAGAGCTCTTTGTCTTTGGTCGGCCAATTGAAGTTGTTCTTTGATGTCGTCCGTAGATTCGTCGTGGATGCTGATCCTCGCCCTGATATCAGGCTGGTCCCGGATGCGGGGAGCCAAGGTAGCCATTCTCCTTCGAGCGCGTACACGCTATTCCACAATCAATGGAGGTGGCAAGACAGCGTCTCAAACGTGGCGATTCGAAGGCGAAACCATACGAGAGGAGTCAAAACAGCAAAACCGGCCGGCATGAAGGGAGGCAGCCATCTTTTGATCAGCTCGCAAGAACTCACACATGTGTTCAATGCAGTTTTCCCAAGACCAAGTGCAACCAGGGTCAGGATGACTGGCGGGGGTCACCGGGGGCTTTCCAGGCTGCCGCTGCAATTGGA
>PBYL01000030.1 GCA_002729595.1 Thalassovita sp.
TACGAGTTTGCCACCATTCTCAGTAGTTGTACTTGAATTGAAATAAACAGAGTAGTATATAATAGTTAGTAGCCGGGTTATGGAAAGAAGACTAAGGATAATAAGTGTGTTGTGTGGATTTATGTTGATTGTTTTTAATCAGATTTCTGCACAAAATTTCACAGATGTAATTGTTCATGATCCGGTGATGATTAAACAAGGGGATACTTATTACCTGTTTTGCACAGGTAGGGGTATCTCTGTGTTTTCTTCTAAAGACTTAAAAGACTGGAAAAAAGAAAAGTCAGTATTTGATACACCTCCTCAATGGGCTGTAGAAGCTGTTCCAACATTCAAAGGTCACATTTGGGCACCGGATGTATCTTTCCATAATGGCCTGTATTACCTATATTATTCAGTTTCTGCTTTTGGAAAAAATACTTCTTGTATAGGCGTTGTAACAAATAAAACGCTCAATCCAGATGAACCTGACTTTAATTGGGTAGATCATGGTAAAGTTATTCAGTCTGTACCTGGGCGAGATTTATGGAATGCCATTGATCCTAATTTGTCTTATGATGAATCTCAACAACCTTGGCTAACATTCGGCTCTTTTTGGAGCGGGATGAAACTCGTAAAGATGGATACTTCTTTAACTAAAGTGGCTCAACCAGAAGAATGGTATACCATTGCCAAAAGAGATAGAAGCTTTAAAAGAGACGATTATAATCCGGGAGAAGCGGCTATAGAAGCTCCTTTTATATTAAAGAAAAATGGATATTATTATTTGTTTGTGTCTTTCGACTATTGCTGCAAAGGAGTAGAAAGCACTTATAAAGTTGTGGTGGGTAGGTCTAAGTCTATAAAAGGTCCATATTTAGATAAAGATGGAGTGAAAATGGATGAAGGCGGAGGCTCTTTGGTGATTGAAGGCAATAAAGATTGGAATGGAGTAGGGCACAACTCAGCTTATACTTTTGATGGAAAAGATTATTTAATCTGCCATGCTTACGATGCAAATGATGATGGAAAACCCAAATTAATCATCCGGGAAATGGCTTGGGATGATGAAAAATGGCCGATTATTAGCTGGTAAAGCACAA
Source organism: Thalassovita sp. (assembly GCA_002729595.1). Taxonomy (GTDB): domain Bacteria; phylum Bacteroidota; class Bacteroidia; order Cytophagales; family Flammeovirgaceae; genus Chondrinema. Next base: position 1,083 of record PBYL01000030.1, read on the forward strand.
TTTTTCAATGATATCTCATAACAATGTTTTCAATAACATAATAATTTCCGATAATTGAAGAATTAATCTAACTATTACTAAATTAGAATTCTACATACACAAGTTTTGCACTTAGGTATGATTGGATACAACTAGCTTTTCTAAAAATTAGCATTTACTACTATTTAGCTATTTCTAATATACTGAGGTTCTTACGGGGATAAATATGGAATTCGAAAAAACTCTAGGGAGATATATATCAAGATTAAAGTATCTAGCTTATCAGGAGCTGAACAGGGAATTAAAACAATCTAATTTATGCATAACAGGTGATCAATATCGCTTGTTAACCCATCTATGGAAAGAAGATGGTCTCACCCAACAAAAAGTTGCTGATCTAACCGACCGAAATAGAGGCAGCATTACCCGCATGGTGGATGTACTTGAAAAAAATGGGGTAATCAAACGCTCAGAAGACAAAAGAGACAGAAGAGTTAATTTGATTTACTTAACAGAGCACGGTCGGGAATTAGAGACACAAGCAGCCGAGTGTGTTGAACGTGTACATGAGAAAATTACTAAAGGTCTTACAGAAGACGAGATAGAGATATATAAAAGTCTACTGCAAAAATCCATTAAAAATCTAGAAAAATAGAAAACAGCTTTTTTGATTCATTTTGAAGCAAAAAGGGATTGCTATGTCTTGTAATTACTAATTATGTGTCATATAAACACTTTTTATCCGTGTAAGTATGTGCGTTGTTAGGAAGTTTATTTGGTTTAGGAAATGATTTTTACAAATGCTTTATTTTTCAATTTTACATGAATAAGTCACGGGCGATCTAATCTTCAATAGTTTTATTATATAAAATATTGGAATAATGAAAATACTAAAATTAAAGTGCATAAAATTGGGTAAAAAAACATATTTATTTCATTTAGTGCTTATATTTACATAATAATACCAAAAGTTAGTAGTTAAAATTTGGTATTTTATTATATAGTAATTAGCGTTAAAGTCATGAAAGGTCGATTCCCTTGGAGTCGACCTTTTTTTATTGCTATTCCTTGATTGAGTATCTTTTAAATAAATATAAGTATCTGTAAATAAGATAGTTATGATTTTAAATAGTTGTGATTATTTTAATATTTCATTAGAATATAAAATTAAATATGGTGATTTACCTAACATTGTATACAATTTTATTGCCTGTGTCCACGAACACAAAAATGATATATTTATATGCTAATAATATGGTAATTTAATGATGCAATATTTTTATTAATACTCAACTTTTTGGGAGAGTAAAATTTAGTTTCTGACGTACTATCCTATTCATATCCGTAAATTATTCTTCTTAAAATTTTATCATTTGTAAATTTGCCCTCCAAACTGGAATTATTTTTCAACCGGGAATGTCCAGTTTCATAAAATGTAATATTAATATCGATAAGCAATTATATGACTGCAGAAATTGAGAATATTGAGCAACACATAGCCCCTTTAAAGGAGCAATTAAAAAATCATGCATTGTACCAGCAATTAGAAACCATAGCAGATATCCGAATCTTTATGGAGAACCATGTATATGCGGTATGGGATTTTATGTCGCTGTTAAAGGCATTGCAAAGCCAATTAACTTGCTTGCAAGTTCCATGGGTTCCGGCAGCAAATCCAGAAACTGCCAGATTCATTAATGAGATTGTATTAGGCGAAGAAACAGATGTAAATGAGTTGGGAGAGCCTAAAAGCCATTATGAGATGTATTTGGATGCTATGAAGCAAATAAATGCTAGCACCAGTGAAGTAGATAATTTTATTAATCTTATTAAAGACCAAGTGTCTGTAAGTGATGCTGCCAACAAACTGGCATTAAATAGCTCTGTAAAAGCCTTTATCAATTTTACTTTTGAAGTAATTGCAACTGGCAAGCCTCACCTCATCGCATCAGCATTTACTTTCGGTAGAGAAGACCTTATTCCAGACATGTTCATTGAGATTATCAAAAATGAAGAAAAGAAAGGGGATAAATCTTATAACAAACTTATTTATTACCTAAACAGACATATCGAGCTAGATGGAGACGAGCACGGGCCACTATCCCTTAAAATGATTGCTGAGCTTTGTGGAGATGACAAATCTAAATGGCAAGAAAGTTTAGAGATAGCAAAAGAAGCCTTACAGCAAAGAATTAACCTTTGGGATGGGATAACCGAGCAAATCACAGAAAAGCAGCAGGTGTTATAAAATATAATTTTAATAACCGCTTAATATCTGAATGATATAAAGGGTTTGTGATAGATTATGGCAACAAATTAATATTTTGATTTAATCACCCAAAATATTAATTTGTTATTACTATAAAATTGATACAAACCCTAAGTTCATGGAAAAGATTTTTTTAACTGCTGCTTTACTCTTTCTGTATAGTTCCCTGTTTAGTCAAGATACTACCACACCTACCGAATTTAATTTTGATTTTGAAAAACTCGTCTCAGGTGAAGAATTACCTACCGACTGGTTTAGATGGGGGAGTGAGCAGTTTGAATTAATCCCTGATTCAACTACTAAACATAGTGGCAATGTGTCGATGCTAATACAACCGAAAAGCGAAGATATAGAATCTTCGTTTGGTTGCATTGCTTATAAAATTCCAGCCCAATACAAAGCCAAAAATATTGAGCTAAGAGCTTATATGAAATTTGAAGATGTGGATAAACCAATTGGTTTGATGATTAGGGTAGATGGCAAATCAGGTGTTTTGAGCTTTGATAATATGCAAAAACGAGGAATAAAGGGAACCTCTGACTGGAATCAATATGCAGTAAAGGTTTCTTATCCTGATCATGCCCAAAATATCTTTATCGGTGCCATACTTTCGGGAAAAGGAAAACTATGGGTAGATGATTTTGAGGTGCTGTTAGATGGTAAAGATATTAGAGAGGCAAAGATTGTCGAACCAGAATTGCTTAAAGCAGACAAAGACCTTGAGTTTGATAAGGGTTCTAATATCACTTTAAACAATTTAAAAGATCAGGAAGAAACAAGGCTGTACAACTTGGGTTTAATTTGGGGCTTTCTCAAATACTATCATCCGGCAGTAGCTGCGGGCGAATATAACTGGGACTACGAATTATTTAGAATTTTGCCCGAATTAGCAGATTTAAAAGGAGAAGAGTGGGACGCAAGGTTGCAAAGTTGGATTACTAACTTAGGCGAATTAAAAGAAGGAAAAGAGCCTGAGTATAATGATGAAGTGATAATATATCCTGACCTAGACTGGATTGAAAATTCAGGCTTTTCAAGTGACTTAGTGGCCGCATTGCAAAAAGTAAAAACAGCAAAAAGAACTGGTAAGCATTATTATATAGAATTAGCAAGAAGTATTCAAAACCCTGTTTTTCTCAACGAGAATCGATATAAAGAAATGTCGTTTTCTGATGCTGGTTTTCGACTGTTAGCTTTGTATAAATATTGGAATATGATTCAATATTTTTTCCCCTACAAACATTTAATCGAAGGAGATTGGAAACTCGTGTTAGCAGAGTCTGTACCTAAATTTATCGAAGCAGATAATGAATTAGCCTATAAGCTCAACATGCTAGAGTTAATAGGCAAAATACATGATACACATGCAAATATTTGGGGGGCAGATTCTACTTTAACAGCTTTTAAAGGCGAAAGATATGCACCTTTAAAAACTAGATTTATTGGAGACAAAGCAGTTGTTACAGGCTTCTATAATGAAGAATTGGCTAAAGAAACAGGTTTAAAAATAGGAGATATTATTACTGCTGTAGATGGCAAGCCTGTTGATGCTTTGATTAAAGAAAAATTAAAATACTATCCGGCATCTAACTATGTAACCAAACTCAGAGGTATTTCTAGAGATTTGCTAAGATCAAATACCGAAACAATAGCAGTAGAATATACTAGTGGCCAAAATGCGAAAAGTGCTACTCTAAAAACTTATCTACCAGAAAAGTTAGACTTGAGATTGACTGATGCAAAACCAGATACTTGTTTTAGTTATTTGGAGCCAGACATCGCTTATATTTATCCGGGCAATATAGATGCAAAACATATTTCCGATTTTATGGAAGAGATACAAGACACAAAGGGACTTGTAATTGATTTGAGATGTTATCCATCTAATTTTATTGTTTTTACATTGGGTAGACATTTAATGCCAGAAAAAACAGAGTTTGTAAAGTTTACTCATGGTTCAATTGAGCAGCCAGGTTTATTTTCAATACAAAAACACATTTCAGTAGGTATTAAAAACAAAGATTATTACAAAGGTAAAATTGTGATTTTAATTGATGAAACCACACAGAGCCAAGCAGAATACACGACTATGGCGTATAGAGTGGCTCCTAATGCTACTGTAATTGGTTCGCAAACAGCAGGTGCCGATGGCAATGTTTCTCCATTTTATTTACCGGGAGGTGTATATTCGCTCATAAGTGGAATCGGTGTGTATTATCCTGATGGTACAGAAACTCAGCGAATAGGTATTGTGCCAGATATAGAAGTTAAACCAACCATTCAGGGCATTAGAGACAACCGAGACGAAGTGCTAGAATCAGCTATTAATTTGATACAGGAAAATAATTAAATACATTGACTAGACTATCTGAGATACAATTCTTTAATTCAATAAAAGAAAGCGAAAATATACTGTTGGCAGGTGCTGGTGGAGGTTTTGATATTTACAGTGGATTACCTGTTTATTTTGCATTAAAGCAAATGGGTAAAAATGTGACTTTGGCTAATTTTTCATTCACCGAATTGAGAAAAACTTCAGCTACAGAAGTTTTTCCATTTTGTTATCAGGTGGAAGCTTCCAGTAAAGTGCTTTCTAGTAATAATTATTTCCCCGAAAAATATTTGTGTGAGTGGCTTTTAACTAGAGGTGAACAAACTAGTATTTATGCATTTGCTAAGACAGGTGTACTTCCACTCAAAAAGGCCTACGATTATATTATTGAAAAGCATGCTATCGATACAATAGTGCTTGTAGATGGAGGAACAGATAGTTTAATGTTTGGTGATGAAGATGGATTAGGCACACCAGTAGAAGATATTTGTTCGATGGCAGCAGTTTACAAAACAAGTATTAAGAAAAAACATCTTCTTTCTGTAGGCTTCGGCATAGATCATTTTCATGGTGTTTCCCATTTCAGATTTTTAGAAAACGTAGCTGAACTTATGCGAGATGGTGGCTATAATGGAATGTTTCAAGTTACAAAAGAAATGGAAGAAGGCAAGCATTATATTGCGGCTGTAGAATATGCCAATATGAGAATGAAAGGTATGGAAAGCATAGTTAACAATTCTATCTCTAGTGCTGTTCAAGGCTATTTTGGTAATCATCAGGTAACAGAAAGAACCAAGAGCAGTGAGCTATGGATAAATCCACTGATGTCTATTTATTGGTGTTTTGAGTTGGATGCTGTTATTCAGAAAAATAAATATTATCCCCGAATAAAAGCGACAAGAAATCTATTTGAAATAAACAGTGAAATTGCGGCATTTCAGTTGGAGTTAAAGAATAATAGAGCTAAAAAGAATCTGCCACTTTAATCAAGAGATTTTAAAATAATAAAAAAGAGCTACTTAAAACATGTTTTAAGTAGCTCTTTTGTAATTTCTATTCATTCAGACCTTAAAGAATCTGTAGGGTTTTGTCTCGAAATTCTAAAGGTTTGTGGTGCGATGGTAACCAAGCCTAACACCAGTAAAACCAATACACCTGTTAAAACGGTTGTGAAACCAAAAGGAGCTTTGTAGACTAAAAACTGCAACCAAAGATTGTTTAAGAAGTAGCTTAATGGAGCCGAAATTAATACAGCGATGCCCAAAATAATCAAAAACTCTTTTGAAAGTAACAAGGTGAGATTCAGCTCATTGGCACCCAAAACTTTTCTAATACCAACTTCTTTTGTCCTTCTTTCGGTTGTATAAATTGCCATTCCTAGCAAACCAAGACATGCAATGGTGATTGCCAAAAATGAGAGAAAACCTATAATAGATACTATATCAAATATTCCTTGATTGTTGTTGGATAAAGTATCTTCATAAAACTCATATTTAATTGGATGTATAGGATCTATGCTCTTCCATTTTTGCTCAAGTTGTTCCACAATTTCCGATCGGTTGGTGGCAGTAATTTTCACACTGGCATAGTTGATTGCGTCTTTGTTGTGTCTGAGTAAAAGCGGAGAAGTGTTTCTGCCAGTAAATAATAAATGGAATGGAAAATCTTCAATTACACCAACAACCTGTACTTCATCATTACCAACTCTGAAAGGCTCACCAATAATCTCATGTGGATTGTTATAGCCAAAGCTTTTCACCACAGATTCATTTACGATAATAAAATTCTCTGCACCAGCACCAGCAGGTAGGTTTTTGCCTGCTATCAGGTTAATTTCTAGCGTATTAATAAAGTTGTCATCAGTAGAGAGATTTACCGTAGCAATTGCATCTTCATCTTTTCCTTCAAATTTGTTGAGCGATACATTGTCGTTTCTGCCAGAAACTGGTAAGTAAGCACAAGCAGAAATATAACTTACGCCTTCTATGCTGCTCATAGCTGTTTTTACCTTATCAAAATCGTTGCTTTGCAGGTTGATGTTCACCACATTTTGTGGGTTAAACTTATACTGAAACTGCATATAATATTTAAACTGATTAAACAGTAGAATAGAAGTAACTATAAACAACAATGAGATCACAAACTGAAAAACACCTAAAGCTTTTCTCATGCCTAATTTACTTAGTCCGAGTCTGTCTTTACTGATTTCATTTACGTTTTTAAGGGCTTTTATAGGCTTATAAGAAGATAATTTAAAAGCTGGAAAAGAGCCTGCTATCAGTCCGATGAGAATGGCAAAACCGATAAAAATGAAATATACAGCATAACCTCCTTCTAAATCGAAATTTAAAAACTGGTTTACCCACAAGCTTAAAAAAGCCGATTTTAAGAATAGTAAAAGGATGTTTGCCAAAACTAAAGCCAATAATGCAGTAATAATAGATTCACTCAAAAACTGCATAATCAAGTTGCTTCTGCTAGCACCATTTACTTTTCTTACGCCAATTTCTTTAGCTCTTGTAATGGCTCTGGCGATAGATAAATTGGTATAGTTTAAACAAGCAGAAAACATAATAACCGCAGCCAATACACCTAAAATGTAGTAGACAAACATGGGTAAGCCAGTAGTTGGCGCATTGCCAAGTGCTGGTCCCGGACGAATTTTACTAAGTGGCTGAGCGATAAATTGAGCATCTTTTAAATGATTATCTTCTTTAAAAACAGCGTTAGCCAATTCTTGAGCAGCAGCGTTTATTTGATCAATGTCTACATTGTTATTAACCAGTACATAATTATATGTTCTGTACATATCTGTCCACTCATTGGTGAGGTCGGCAATTTTATCTTCTTTGTAAAGTAGCTCAAGCGAAGACTCAGAAACGAGTACATCAAACTCCAAATGAGATTTATAATCTTTTTCCGCAAAAACCCCAGTAATGGTAAAAGAACCCCAATTTTTAGCTTGCTCACCTTCGCTGGTAAATTCATTTAAGCCTCTATCGAAATATTCAATCGATTTGCCAAGTGGGTCTTCGTAACCAAATAGTTGAATGGCTTTATCTTTCGAGATTACAATAGAATTGGGTTGACTTAGTGCTGTTTTTGGATCTCCTTGTTCCAGTTTATAACTAAAGATGTTAAAAAATGATGGGCTGGTAAAGTAGCCTTGTAATTCTGCATAGGTTTCTTTGTATTTGGCATCACCGCCAAAACCTCTACGTAATCTGGTGGCATCTTCTATTATCGGATATTCATTTTTAAGGGTAACAGAAGTGGGGTAAGGAGAGGTCGCATAAGTCGATTGCTCCACTGGGTGCATTAATATGCGATAAATTCTGTCTTTTTTCTCGTGAAAGTTATCGTAACTTTTTTGGTCTGCCAGCATTAACATGATAAGCATACAAACCGACATGGCAATTGCCAAACCCGAAATATTGATAAATGAAAAAGTCTTGTATTTAAGAATATTTCTGAAGCTAACTTTAAAATAATTTTTTAGCATACCATAGTTGTTTAGTCTTTTAAATCCTTCTAGAGGTTTAATTATATCTGGTCTAAAAAGCAGCAAAACATCGACGATAAACTGGCGATCTGCTTTCTTTTTTCCGGAGAGCGCTATTCTTTCATCATATAATTCCAGTAAATCACCTTCTATATAAGGGTGCATATCTGGATGGCAAAACCATTTGAAAAACCTCAGTATAAAATGGGGAGGTGTGTTTTCAGGATTCATATTAGCCGTTAAATTTTACATCTAGTGCAATTTTGGGTATCGCATCCCAAAGGGTGTTGCGTGTGCTTCTGGTGTATTCTAAGGCTGCTTTTCCATGAGCTGTTATCTCAAAATATCTTTTAGGTCTGCCAGCTCTTTCTTGTGTGCCTTCTCCATCGTGCGAATTTAAATACCCTTTATCCTCTAGTCTTTTAAGGGCTGTTTGCAGTGCTCCCACACTCACTTTTCGCGAAAGTCGGTTCTCTATTTCTTTTTTAATAGAAACTCCATAAGCATCATTATACAGTATGCCAACGGTAAGCATTACCACTTCTTCAAATTCTCCGAGTCGGTGTGATTTCATTATCTCAATAATAAATTCCTAAATGTAGTATTACAAAGTAAAGTGGTTTTTTAATTAATTCCTAATTGTAGTATTATTTTTTGCGATTTCTTATGAGAGCTATATCTGTATAAAATTTTCTTTAATATGCTTTACGACTTATCTTTGTCCGAATTTAAATTAAATACGTAGTAACAAAGACGGCTTTTTTTTAATTGAAAGTATTTGTTTTTTGAATGCTACCAATGATTTAAAGTGCATTTCAAGTGTTTTGAGGGAAGGGCAAAATGTTTGAATCATAAGATCAAAACAAGTTGAATTGAATGCAATACTTTACTATTTAGACCAACTATGTTCTTAAATATTTGAATGACGAGCCTTTCAGTTTAGATGGGCTTTTTTTATGCACTTTATCTAAAAATTAACTAACACATGAGTAATCTGCTAACATTACAAGCATAAACCATCATGTGACATAAATTGTCCAATTGGCTGATGTTCAGCGACTTGGTATTATCTTAACTAACACGTGATGAACTTAATAGAAGTAAGGACAAAAGAACAGAACAAGAAATTTTTAAATCTTCCAATTCAGCTATACAAAAACGTAAATGCGTGGATAAGACCTCTTGATAAAGATGTTGAAGGAGTGTTTGATAGAGAGGAAAACAAAAACTTTGAGCATGGCGAGTGTATTAGATGGATATTAGAAGAAAATGGGAAAGTGATTGGCAGAATTGCGGCTTTTATTAATACAAAAACTGCAAATAAAGACAACGATCAGCCAACAGGAGGTATGGGCTTTTTTGAGTGTATCGACAATCAGGAGGCTGCGAACCTCTTGTTAGATGCATGCAAAAACTGGTTAGAAGAGAAAGGAATGGAAGCCATGGATGGACCCATAAATTTTGGTGACAGAGATAAATGGTGGGGACTTCTTACTAAAGGTTACGATTTGGAGCCTATTTATCAGTGTAATTATCATTTGCCTTACTACAAAAAACTGATTGAGAACTACGGTTTTCAAATCTATTTTGAGCATTATACTTTCATTAGAAATACTTTTGATCCATTTCATCCGAGAATTAAGCATAAGGCAGATTTGCTGAATCAGGATAAAGATTACTTTTTTGAGCATCTCGATAAGAAGCGCTTTGATAAACACATGAAAGATATTGTAACTGTTTATAACAAAGCTTGGACGAACCACGAAGGTGTGGCTAAAATATCGAAGGAAGATGCACAGACAATTATCAATCAATTAAAGCCGATTATAGACGAAAAAATTATCTGGCTGGCTTATTACAAAGATGAACCTGTCGCTTTCTACATCAACATTCCTGAAGTAAACCAAATTATAAAGTATTTTAATGGCAAGCTTGGCTTTGTCGAAAAGTTAAAATTCCTCTGGCATAAATGGAGAAGAACCAACCAAAAAATGCAGGGTTTAATTTTTGGAGTTGCTCCTGAGCATCAGGGTAAAGGTTTAGATGGAGCCTTAATTATGGCCACCGCCCAAATGGTGCAGAAAGATTATCGCCGCTATCCGATATTAGAAATTAACGGCATCGGAGATTTTAACCGAAAAATGATTTTGGTGGTAAAACAAGTTGGTGGTGAAATTGGCAAAGTACACAGCACCTACAGATACCTTTTCGATAGAGAAAAGCCTTTTGAGCGAATGAAACCGATTGGCTAACCAATCGGCTAATATTTAGCTATTTTTGATCTTAGCAATTTTCGGGTTTTATGCCTTTATAAAGCCCGATACTTTTGTTATATAAAATTATAACAAGATGGAATCTCAAGATCAAATCAATTACAATCGCATTGCAGAGGCAATCGATTACATTATCCAGAATTTTAAATCTCAGCCCAAGTTAGAGCAGATAGCCGAGCAAGTTCACCTGAGTAGCTATCATTTTCAGAGAATGTTTACCGAGTGGGCAGGGGTGAGTCCGAAGCAATTTTTGCAATACATCAGTGTAGAATATGCCAAGCAGTTGTTGAAAGAACGACAAACTACACTCTCAGATGCTGCTTTTGAAACCGGTTTATCGGGCACTGGTCGCTTACACGATCTCTTTATTAAAATTGAGGGGATGACGCCTGGCGAGTTTAAAAACGGCGGTGAAAGCTTAGCTATCAATTACAGTTTTGCCGAAAGCCCTTTTGGTAATTTACTGGTAGCTTCTACTAAAAAAGGCATTTGTTATTTGGCTTTTGCAGATGATGAGAACAAGGCAATTGCTGATTTAAGAAGTTATTTTCCTAAAGCGCATTTCAGACAAATTGCTGATCTTGTACAGCAAAATGCACTCTATATTTTCTCACACGATTGGTCAAAAATCGACCAGATTAAACTCCATTTAAAAGGGACAGATTTTCAGCTTAAAGTTTGGGAAGCTTTGTTGAGTATTCCTGTTGGGCAACTTGCTACCTACGGAGATATCGCGCAGCAAATGAATAGACCTAAAGCAATGAGAGCAGTAGGAACAGCAGCAGGCAAAAATCCGGTGGCTTTTCTTATTCCTTGCCATAGAATGATACAATCAACCGGAGCATTAGGAGGCTATGCTTGGGGTACTACTCGCAAAACAGCCATTATCGGTTGGGAAGCAGCCAGAATCAATTCTTTCAAACAATAAGCAAATGGAAAATATAGAAGATAAAATTGCGCAAGCTAATTGGGCGCATATTACTAAGCAGTTGGCTCAAAAGGGTTTTGCTACATTTCCCAAGTTATTAAGTGATGAACAATGCGAGATGCTCAAGGCGGATTACCACCATCCCGATTTATACCGAAAGCAAGTAGTTATGGAAAGGTATCGCTTTGGTTTGGGAGAGTATAAATATTATCAATATCCTTTGCCTAATTTGATTCAGCAGATCAGGCAAAATGTGTATCCGTATTTGGTTCCAATTGCCAACCAGTGGATGAGTATGCTCAGTATGGAAAAGAAATTCCCTGAAACTTTGGAAGAATTACATGTCATGTGTCATGCGCATCAACAACATAAACCCACTGCCTTAATTTTGAAATATGGCAAAGGTGGTTTTAATACTTTGCATCAGGATTTATATGGTGAAGTGTTTTTCCCAATTCAAGTTGTGATGGTTCTTAGCGAGCCAGAAAAAGATTTTACAGGAGGCGAGTTTGTATTAACAGAGCAGATACCCAGAGCACAATCGAAAGCCATTGTGTTGAAACCTAAAAAAGGAGATATGCTTATTTTTACGACGAATTTTAGACCTGTAAAAGGAGCAAGAGGCTATTACAGAGTAAACATGAAACATGGCGTAAGCGAAGTGCAAACAGGAGAAAGGTTTACATTAGGAGTTATATTTCATGATGCATTGAGTTAGAGACATGATTCAACACAATGAAATATCAAGCTTAGAACTCAAGCATAAAATTAGAAAGGGAGAAATTCTTTTTGGAGGCAATAAAAAACTCAAGATTTATGGACTATTAAACTGTAAATCTGGAATGAGAATGTTACAACAAAATAGGGTGTTTTTTTCTTCTGAAAAAGAAGCAAAGGAACTTGGCTACCGTCCTTGTGGTAATTGTATGAAAGCAGCTTACAAAAGCTGGCAAAATAGAAAATTAGATGGATTTATTTAACACTAACCCAGTGAGCAACTTGCTGCCTTTTGATGGTACAGCAAATTATTATGGTAAAATACTCAATTGGCAAGATGCACAATATTACCTCGATCAATTACTAAATACCATTTCGTGGAAAAATGATGAAGCAATCATTTTCGGGAAGCACATTGTAACCAAAAGAAAAGTTGCTTGGTATGGCAATGAGAATTACGAATACACTTATTCCAACACCACCAAGCAGGCACTTATCTGGACAAAAGAATTGCTCGAACTAAAACAGAAAGTAGAGAAAATTACGGGTGATAAATTCAATTCTTGTCTGCTTAATTTATACCACAATGGTGAAGAGGGAATGGCTTGGCATAGTGACGATGAAAAATCACTGGGAGAAAATACCACAATTGCCTCGCTGAGTTTAGGTGCTGAAAGAAAATTTTCATTCAAACATAAAGAAAGCAAAAAGGCTGTTGCGATTATTCTTGAGCAAGGCAGTTTGCTAGTAATGAAAGACAGTACACAAACAAACTGGTGGCATAGTTTACCCAAATCTAAAAAGGTGAAGAAACCCAGAATCAACCTCACTTTTCGTACGATTATAGTATAAGTATTTAGATAAAATACTGCGCTCTATTAATCTCAGTGCGAGTGATTGTAAAAGAGAATAAATTATATAATATATTAAATTATGATATAAAATGTGATAAATGTTTATAATAAATTATTAAGATATAAAAGTGTGAGTATTTGTATTAAATATACAGGTATAATAAATGAGATAACTGCTTCAAAACTCATTCTATCCTCCTAAATACCATATTCAACATCTTAGATTCTACAGTATAATGATAATTGTTTGCGGAAATTAATAATAAGCTATAATTTACTGAAAGAAGCTATTTCCCCTACATAAACTATCATTACAAACAACGTGGATCAATTATTTATAAAACGCCGAGCAACCATTCTCACATGGTTATTTTTATTCGTGTCGATGTTTCCTGTAATAGCGCAGGATAAGCACCATTACCAATCGGATTTTTCTATAGAAGACTTTGCTGAGCGTAGAACAACGATTTTTGAAGCTATTGGGAATAAAGCGATAGCAGTCATACAAGGTGCAAGTGGTGTTTCGGGTTTTAGCATTTTTAGACAGTCGAATACATTTTATTACCTTACTGGCTTGGAGACAGATCATGCTTATCTGCTATTGAACGGAAGAAATAGACAAACTACCTTATACCTTCCGCATCGAGATGAAGGCAGAGAAAAAGGGCAAGGAAAAATCTTATCGGCAGAAGATGGCGGTTTGGTAAAAGAGCTAACCGGTGTTGATCGTGTGCGGGCTATTGAGTTTCTTTCTTCAGACTTAATCAGCACCGGATTAATTAGACCTCCGGCTCCTTTACTTTATACACCTTTAAGCCCAGCAGAAACAGGTAACGATAGTCGCGATGAGTTACTTTATGGGCAAGCGCGAGCCTCTTCCGATCCTTGGGATGGACAAGAAACGCGCGAAGCTTTGTTTGTGCAAAAGTTGAAAGAGAGAGTTCCTCAATTTGAAATTCGTGACCTTTCTCCCACACTAGATTCAATGCGATTGATTAAGAGCCCGGCAGAAATTAAACTGATTAGACAAGCAACTAAAATAGCCGGTGAAGGGATTATAGAAGCTATGCGGTCAACTGAGCCGGGAGTCTATGAGTATCAATTAGATGCGGCTGCCAAATACATTTTTCACTTAAATGGTGCGAGAGGGGATGGTTACGCTTCCATTATTGGTGGTGGTACAAATGCTTTTATGGGGCATTATTTTCATAAAACAGATGTGCTGAACGATGGAGACTTGGTCTTAATGGATTATGCTCCAGATTATAAATATTATACCAGTGATGTAACGCGCATCTGGCCGGTGAATGGGAAGTTTGATAAGGCGCAAACCGCATTATACAATTACATCGTGGCCTACCGTGATGCACTTTTTAAATACATTAAACCCGGAGTAACTTCGAATGAGGTGCTAGACAAAGCTGCTGCTGATATGGAGAAGTATCTGGTTGGTAAAACTTTTGGCAATGCTGCTCATTTAAAAGCGGTGCAAGAGGGTATAAAATTTCGTGGGCATTTTCAGCATCCAGTTGGTATGGCAGTGCACGATGTAGGTCAGGTACATGGTGTTAAGCTGAGACCCGGAATGGTATTTACCATCGACCCGATGATCTGGATTCCAGAAGAAAGGCTGTATGTTCGAATAGAAGATGTGGTTGTTGTAACAGAAACTGGTGCTGAGAATTTAAGTGCTTTTGTTCCTTCACTACTCAAAGATGTAGAGCAAACCATCCAAGAAACTGGTTTAACCGAATATAGAAAGCCAATTTCGCAAGAATCTGAAAAATAGAAACTGACTCAATTACTCCGAATAAAACTATGATGAAAACAAGCATACTTTGCCTTGCATTTTGCATGTATTTTTTACTTTTTAAGCAGAATGTTTTTGCAGATAACTATCCTAAAAATGCGAAGATCGATGCATTGAATTATGCTTTTCGAATTCAGTTATCCGATAATACAGACGAAATTATTTGCGAAGCCACTATTGATATTCGATACCTTGCAGCAGGGGTTGAAACATTGAGGTTAGATTTAATCAATGCTTCAGCAGAACTTGAGAACAAAGGCATGACTGTAAGTAAAGTAGTTTCAGGTGATAAAACTTTACAATATACCCACGAAAATGACGAGCTACTGATTACTTTATCAAAGCCTTCTACACAAAACCAGAGAGTTAAATACACGATTTATTATAGTGGTATTCCTGCCTCAGGGCTCAAAATCGCAGAAAACAAGTACGGCGATCGCACATTCTTTAGTGATAACTGGCCTAACAAAGGTAGAAACTGGTTGGCAACCATCGATCATCCTTACGACAAAGCCATGTGTGAGTTTATTGTTACTGCTCCATCGTATTATCAAGTGGTTTCTAATGGTTTAAAAATGGAAGAATCTGATTTGCCTGATGGAAATCGGTTGACTCACTGGAAACAATCTGTTCCGATTGCTCCATGGTTATATGTGCTTGGTGTGGCTCGCTTTGCCGTGCAATATGTAGATAATTTCGATGGAAAATCAATCGAAACATGGGTGTATCAACAAGATCGAGATGCAGGTTTTTACGATTTTGCCGAGCCGACTAAAAAAGTGTTGGAGTTCTACAGCGATTATATCGGCCCTTTTTCTTATGAAAAACTGGCAAATATTCAGTCGAATAGTGTGAGTGGAGGTATGGAAGCTGCCTCTGCGATTTTATATAGTGAAAACTCTGTGGTGGGAGATCGCAATGAACGCTGGCGAAATGTGGTGATTCATGAAATTGCACATCAATGGTTTGGCAATGCAGTTACCGAATACGATTGGGATGATGTTTGGCTCAGCGAAGGTTTTGCTACTTATTTCACACTCTTGTTTATTGAACACGAATATGGTTATGATACTTTTATGAAGGGACTCCAAGCAAGCAAAAAGCAAGTAGATAATTTCTATGAGAAAAATCCTGATTATAGAATCGTTCATGACAATTTGCAAGACATGAACAAAGTAACCAGTTCACATACTTACCAGAAAGGTAGCTGGATTTTGCACATGTTGAGAGGGGTAGTAGGCACAGATAATTTCTGGAAAGGCATCCAATCTTATTACCAAAAATACCAGAATCTAAATGCTACTACAGATGATTTTCGAAGAGAAATGGAAGAAGCTTCGGGAGTAGATTTAAAGGATTTCTTTGAGCAATGGCTTAATAAACCGGGAGCTTTAAAATACAAAGGCACTTGGCAGTATGATAAGAAAAAGGGCGAAGTAAAAGTGATGCTTGATCAGGTACAAACAGACGGAAGTTTCTTTAAAATGCCTGTTGAAGTGGCTGTTTATGCGCAAGACAAGCAAATTCTAATTAAAACTTTAGAGGTAAATGAGAAATCAAATGTCTTTACAATTCCGGTTGATACAGAACCTGATAAAGTTGTTTTAGACCCTAACTCTTGGGTGTTGATGGATGTAGATTTTACTAAGAAAAAGTAAATGATTTAATCTGAAATAGGCGTGATTTCATGATAGTGAATAATTCAATTCTCTTTAATCATCTGCTTAAGAATTTTACTTGCTTACAGTAAGTATAGTTTGCAAGTGTATCATTTACACTTTATATTGAGTACAAATTTCATTTCGACTAATTGTTCTCTGAACATATTTACAAATTATTGGAAGTGATAAGATCGGGATTTTTATACAAATTCCGACAGTATAAAGTAGATATAAAAATGAAAAACTATCTGATAACCATAGCTTTATGTGTCTGTTCTACTATTGGGTATGGGCAAGTTTTATTAAAGCCAATTCCCGATAAAACTGTAATTCTCACCTTTGATGATGGAGTAAGTACACATGCCACTTACGTAGCTCCATTACTTAAGAAATATAATTTTGATGCGACCTTTTTTGTCTGCGAATTCCCACCCGATTTTGAAGACAAAAAGAAATATATGAGTTGGGAGCAAATTAAAGAGTTGAACGAACAAGGCTTTGAAGTTGCCAACCACACTTGGAAACACACACATGTCAATCGCATGTCTCCCGAAGAATGCAACAAAGAATTGGCCTATATCGAAGATAAATGCGAAAGTTTAGGCATTCCAACAACTAACTCATTTGCCTATCCTGCTTACGATACAGACGATTACATCATAGATTTACTAAAAGACCGAGGGTACATTTTTGCCAGAGTAGGAGGAAGTAGACCTTACAATCCGGAAGTAGATCATCCTTATTTAATCCCTAGCTACAGTACTACTGGCACCAACAAAGAGCGCGTAATTAATGCGATTAAAGAAGCCAAAGATGGCAAAATTGTGGTGCTAACCATTCACGGTGTACCAGACTACGCACACGATTGGGTAACAACTCCGCCTGAATTATTCGAAGAATACCTCAAATACTTATCAGAAAACGACTATCATGTCTTGGCACTCAGAGACCTACAAGAGTACATCAAAGTAGAGTACGCTTTGCAAAATTTAATTCCTGATTTTAGCAAAAACTTAAAGAACTCAAACTAGTCAATTTCAAAAACTAGCTTGTAAAAAGCTTAAAAAGAAATACAATGTATACTGTTTACAGGAAAACTACGCAATTACTCATTGTGCTAATTGCTATTAGTATTTTTTCATCTTGTGGTGTAAAACAAGAGCCTAAATTAACACCTGAGTGGCCAACAATTACCAAAGAAAACAAACCATGGACACGCTGGTGGTGGCATGGAAGTGCTGTAACAAAAGAAGGAATTACTGCTGATTTAGAAGCTTTAAAAGCTGGTGGAATGGGTGGAGTTGAAATTACACCGATCTTCGGAGTAATTGGAGAAGAAGATAATTTTATCGATTACCTCTCTCCAGAATGGATGGAGATGCTGGTGTATACCTTGCAAGAAGCTAAACGACTCGATTTGGGTGTAGACATGGCAACAGGCACAGGTTGGCCA
This sequence comes from Thalassovita sp., assembly GCA_002729595.1. GTDB lineage: Bacteria > Bacteroidota > Bacteroidia > Cytophagales > Flammeovirgaceae > Chondrinema. The sequence continues at coordinate 18,861 of PBYL01000030.1, forward strand.
TTTGGTGGGCCTTGGGTAGGTGAGCAAGATGCACCAAAAAATATGGCTTTTACAACTTATAATGTGAGCGAAGGAGAAACATTAAACCAGACGATAGCATACACACAAAAGCCGCTGTTAAGAGCTATTGGGAATCCGGTATATCAGCTACATGAAAAAATGAATGTGCCTGAAGAGCAGATTCCAAGTATGTTGAAAGAGCCGAAAAAGGAATATTTTGGCGAAAGGTTAGAAATAGATCAGGTAAAAAGTCCGATAGCTGCCAATGAAAATATGCAAGCGCTTGGTTTGGAGCAAGTAAGGTTTGAAAAACAGTTGCCACTCGTTAGCCTAATGGCATATTCTGAAAGTGGAGAAACTTTGGATTTAACAGAGAAAGTAAGTGCACAAGGCAAACTCGATTGGACTGGACCTTCTGGAAACTGGACTCTCTATGCTGTTTTTCAGGGTTGGCATGGCAAAATGGTTGAAAGAGCTGGGCCCGGTGGAGAAGGAAATGTAATTGATCATTTCTCCACAAAAGCCATAGACGATTACCTCCACAAATTTGATAGTGCTTTTACTAGCTACGATCTCACTGGAATGAGAGCCTATTTCAACGATTCGTATGAGGTGGATGATGCCAGTGGAGAAGCCAACTGGACACCAGACTTTTTTGCAGAGTTCGAAAAACGCAGAGGTTACGATCTAAGAAAATATTTGCCTGCTTTGTTGAGTGAAGATTCTACCATGTTAAACATAAGAGTGCTTTCAGATTACAGAGAGACATTTTCAGACTTATTGTTAGAGACTTTTACAGATCACTGGCAAAAATGGGCGGCATCTAAAAACTCTATCATTAGAAATCAGGCGCATGGCTCACCGGCAAATATCCTAGATTTATATGCTGCCAGTGACATTCCTGAAACGGAAGGTGCAGAAATTATCAAAATCAAAATGGCGAGTTCGGCAGCCAATGTAACGGGTAAGCAATTATCATCTTCAGAAGCGGCTACATGGTTAAATGAGCATTTTCAATCTACACCGGGCGACCTCAAAGTAAATTTAGAAAGGTATTTATTAGGCGGTGTAAACCATGTGTTTTATCATGGAACTGCTTATAGTCCGCAAGATGCGCCTTGGCCGGGTTGGTTATTTTATGCGGCTGTACATGTAAATCCGAGAAACTCTATTTGGCCAGATATTGCTGAGTTAAACAGCTATATTGCTAATATTCAAGCATTTATGCAAAATTCTAAGCCAGATAATGATGTATTAATTTATTATCCGATTTACGATCGATTTGCGAATAAGGGCAGATCGAGTCTAGAGCATTTTGGTGCTAGAGGGCCAGTATTCGAAGCTTCTGAGGTGAAAAAAGATGCTGATATTTTGCAAGAAGAAGGCTATGCTTTCGACTTTATTTCTGATATGCAAATTCAAACTTTAAGCGCAAAAGGTAAAGAAATTATAGCTACAGGAGGTTCGTATCAAACAATTGTGGTTCCTAAAACAGAATTTATTTCACTCAGTACTTTTGAGAAATTGGTCGAATTAGCAAAAGCAGGTGGCACAGTAATAGTTCATGAATCTCTACCAATGAACCTCAACGGATTAGGCGAATTGGCAGTTCGCCAACAAGCATTTGAGTCTCTTAAAGGAGCATTGAAATTTACTGATAGCGAAGAAGCAGGTATTCAGCAAGCAAATATGGGTGAAGGAAGATTTTTATTAGGAGACGATTTAAATGCACTCCTACAATTTGCCAACATCAGAGTGGAGAAGCTACAAGAAAAAGGGCTTGAATACATCAGAAAGAAAAACGACAATGGCACATTTTACTACCTAGTCAACTGGACAGACAAAGCTGTAGATAGTTGGGTTCCTCTGGCAACATCAGCCAAAGATTTAGAAATTTTTAATCCGCTAACTGGTGTAAAGGGTAAAGGAGTTTTACAGGCTTCATCCGAGGTTTCACCCGAGGCTTCGCCAGATGGTACTGTGCAGTGTTTTATACAATTAGCACCCGGAGAATCTTGTATTGTACAAACTTATGATACAGAGATTGAAGATGAACTTTATCCATATTACAAAGCTGCATCAGCAGCAGTAGCATTGAGTGGCAAGTGGCAAATCACGTTTGAAACAGGTGGCCCAGAAATACCAGCACCTATAGAAACAGATCAACTAAAATCGTGGACAGAGTTTGAGGGAGAGGCGTATCAAAACTTTTCAGGCACAGCAGTTTATAAAATTGATATACCAAAACCAACTGATTTAAAAGATGGTGTTTTACTAGATTTAGGAGAAGTAGATGTAAGTGCGCGAGTATATTGGAATGGTAAAAAACTCAATGCTTTGTTTGGACCAAAATATCAAATTGTTATCGCTGCGGAACAATGGCAAGAAAATAATGTTTTAGAAGTACGTGTTTCTAATTTAATGGCTAACCGAATTGCCTGGATGGATAAGAATGGCATGTACTGGAAGAAATTTTATAATGTTAATTTTCCTGCGAGGCTGCCAGAGAACAGAAAATTTGGTATGTTTAGTGCAGAAAATTGGAAACCGACATCTTCAGGTCTTTTAGGGCCTGTTGAAATAACACCTATACAAACCTATTTATTAGATAATTCACTAACCGCAAATTAATCTGCTGTAAAATGGCAGATCAATAAGTAATTCATTTGGAATTGAATTTCTGAATGAAA
>PBYL01000031.1 GCA_002729595.1 Thalassovita sp.
CACCCACTAAACTTAAGAAGAAGAAGGTACCTATCAATGAAATAGGAATACTTACCGCTGTAATGAATGTAATTCTGAAACTCTGCAAGAATATAAATACCACCAAGAACACAAGGAAGAATGCCTCGAATAGCGTTTGAACCACCTGATGCATTGACTGGTCAATCTGGTCTCTTACACTATATGAGATTTCGTAATCCATTCCATCAGGAAACACTTTGGCTTGCTCTTCTAAAATTTGCCTAACTCTCTTATCAATTTCTACCGCGTTTGCACCACTTAACTGTACAATATCTATAGTTACCGCAGGTTTACCATCAAGCCTGTTTTCACTGGTATAGTTATCGGCACCAAATTCGATTCTAGCAACATCTCTTAAGTGAAGTAAAGAACCTGTTTTATCTGCCTTTACAACAAGGTTTCCGTATTCTTCGTCCTCATCAAAACGGCCTTCGTGTTTCAAAACAATTTCGAAAAGCTCATCTGAGTTTTCACCAAATTTACCCGGTGCAGCTTCAAAGTTTTGATCTAATATCTGATTGTAAACATCTTTCGGAGTAAGCTCGTATAATGCTAGCTTGTTAGGATCTAGCCAGATTCTCATGGCGTAGTCTCTAGATCGAAGGATACTCGCTTCTGCTAAACCTTCTACCCTTTTAAGCTCTCTTCTAACATTAATACGTGTATAAGCATTTAGAAAGGTCTCATCATACACCCCGTTTTCACTAAAGATGTTGATGGTCATAATACTACCTTTCATCCTTTTCATTACCTGTATACCAGAGGCAGTTACTTCGGGTGGAATTTGCTGGGTTACACTAGAAATACGGTTTTGAATTTCTACCGCGGCAGTGTTCGGGTCTGTACCCGGTTTAAAGTAAACAGTTACTCTACCACGACCAGAGTTAGTGGCTGTAGAGTTAGCATAAGTCATGTTCTCAGTACCGTTTATTGCTTCTTCTATAGGCAATAAAACAGATTTTGCGACAGTTTCAGCGTTACCTCCAGGATAGTACACTTGCACACTAACACTTGGAGGGGCGATTTCAGGAAAACGTTCTACAGGTAATGTAGTCATACTAACGGCTCCCGCTAGAACCAATAGTATAGAGATGACCAGTGTCAAGACTGGTCTTGAGATAATTTTTTCTAACATAGTTGATTGTTGTAAGTAATACCAGAGCTACTTACATGGCTTATTTTTTTACATGTAACATGAAAAGGCTACAGGATGTTTTAATTTCCTGTTAATAGCCTTCCGCTCTGGATAGGATTGATTTTTACACCATCAGTAAGTTTATTCAATCCGGATACAACAATCCTGTCGTTTTCAGACAAACTCTTGTTGCTGATTATATAATCTTTTCCAGATCTTCCCTCAATTCCAATCTCTTTACGAACAGTCATGTCGTTCTCATCTAAAACAAAAACAAACTTTTTGTCCTGAATTGAAATTGCGGCACTCTGAGGTATGAGGATAGCATTTGGATAGATTTGCTCCATAAGTATTTTACCTGTATTACCAGATCTTAGTAATGTATCAGGATTGTTAAATACTGCACGAAGCGTAATAGAACCTGTGTTTCTGTTAAGCTGACCAGAGTTGGCATCAATTCTACCTGGATGATCATACACGTATCCATCTGCCAGAATGAGCTTTACATCTGAGCTGAATTTCTTTGATGTAGAATCATTTTTCAGTCTCTCATAGTAAAGGTAGTCAGACTCACTCATTGAGAAGTATACATATACTTTGCTTACATTAGACAGAATTGTAAGAGGTTCTGAATTAGTATTTTTAATTACGTTACCAACAGATTTTGGGATACGACCGATAAATCCACTTACTGGTGCTTTAATAGTAGTAAAGCCCAATTTAATTTGCATGTTTGCTTCAATTGCTTGCGCTTTTGCTAAAGATGCCTCAGCAATTTCGTAATCTGCTTCTGCTGTTTTCTTCTTAACATCAGAGATTACTTCATTATCTATAAGTGGTTGTAAACGATCTAGCTCTGTTTTACTCTTTTTAAGCCTTGCGCTCTCTAATGCTACGTTGGCACGTGCATTTTTTAAATCTTCTATATATGGTTGTGAATTAATTTTGAATAAAGGTTGTCCTTTTTCTACAAAGTCTCCTTCATCCACATAAATTTCTTCTAAGATTCCATCTACCTGAGGACGAATTTCAACATCTTCGATTCCTTCAACTGATCCTAAGTATTGGAAAGTATTTGCTGCTGATTGGCCTGTTAATTTCTTCACAGGTAATGCCAGTCCAGTATCAACTTCTTCTTTTTCTTTACAGCCTATCGTAGCTAAAACTAAAAATAGACCTAAAACTAAAAATGGTGATTTGCTAAAAAATGGTAACTTGTACATAAGCTCTTTTAATTGATAGTGTTTCATCAGAAAATTATAAATTAATGAAATCCATTAACAGTCTACCCATTGGGAAAATTTGATGCCAACATACATATAAGCAATATATTAAGTATAATATACTGATATACAGAGCGTTATGTGAAATTGCTTTTTGAACTAATGCGGATACAATGTGTAGAAATAATCCACAACTTGGGGAGTTAAAATTTGAGAAATATCACACTTTGTAGATTTCTGTGTAGAAAACAGAATCACTTAGAAGGGATCAGTTCTTAAAACTGGTAGCAAAAAGTAGATAAGTAATAAATTGACACTTGTTAAACTTTTTAAAGCCAACGTTTAAATGTATATAAAATATTGTATTTGTGTTATGCCTATTTTACTGAAAGTGGAATTTCTACTACCTAAAGTGAATTTTTAGCGACCTAAGCTGCTTTTTGGTGATGAATGTATTTGAGATGCTTGCCTGAAATGATTATACTTAAAAGCGAAAGTAACATTTTAAAGTTCCATAATCACTTAATTTAAATAAAAAATAAACCTCCTATTATAAAGAAACAGGCTAGCCTTATATAAGGTAGCCTGTTTAACGAATCATATAATTAATAATATTGAAATGAAAATCTACGATCCTACGCTTACTACTAGATATAGCAATCCTAGAATAAACAAGACCACTAGCCAAGACACTGCAAAACCTAGTGAGTCTTCTTTATTCCATTTATAAAACTCCCAATCTGAGTCTTTAAAAATTAATACACTCTCTCCATCTTTATCATTAGCGGATTCTAATCCGAGATTTTTGGCTTCTGCTTTTGAGCCATTAACTCCCACTCTGGTTCGCATCTTTCTGTAAAAGCGTTTCAATAGCTTGGCATCGTCTCTTTGAGTAAGCAATGAAATGAGCATTAAAATGCTAAATGGAAAAGACAATCTAATTAGCAGCCTTACTGTCTCATTAAGTGCATAAGGATTAGACGCTAAATTGAAACCTAATTTGTCTAACACAATCATTTCCAGATATAGATAACCACTGCCAAATGCATTGCCGGCTTCGTCTTTCTTAAGACCTTTAGACCAGAATATGGATCTTTGAGGTACTGCAAATTGCTTGGTGATCTTTTCGCCAACTGCGATGGCTGCTGGTTTCGTCATAGATTGTTTAGCAGCTTCACTTGCATTCTCCCATTCTATTATCTGATTTTCCCTCTGCTCAACATCCATTACTTTGGCTGTATAGACCCTTTCAATTGGAGGAATATTCGTTTGTTTTAATAGATAATCGTTGGTTCTGAGTTGTGTGAAAAATATTGGGAGTAATAATGGAATGAGGTAGAAAATAGAGAATGTGCCAACAATAGATGCCCAAGCACCATATACATTTGCTCTTCTCCATTTTAAGCCCAACCAAAAAGCCGCGGCAAAAATCACAAAGAACTCCCAAATGAACTTGAGAACTTGCAGAATACCATCAAACTGAGTAGTGATTAAAGCTGCTCCCACCAGATAAACACCACCTGCAATTCTACCAACCCATATATAATGTCTCTCTGAATCTATGTTTGCAAGTGGTCTATATAAATTATTTACTATAAGGCCCGATACGGTAATCATTAAACAGTCAGCTGTAGACATTAAAGCCGCCATCATACTTGCCAGCATTAAGCCCACCAAGCCAATTCCCATAGAACCTAATAGCTCTTTAGTAGCAAAGCCCCAAACCAAGTCTGAGTCTGTAATGGTGTCTTTATATAATAGTATAGCAGAAAGCCCTAAAACTCCCCACATAATAGTTACTACCCTTTTCATAAAGGTACCAGTAACAAAACCGACTCTGGCAGAAATCTCATCTTTGGCAGCTCCGGCAGTTACCAATTGATTGGGCTGAGTTACTACTGTTACACTAGAAACAACTGCTGCTGCAATAATGTAATACCACGTAAAATCTATAGTAACTGGAGAACCGAACACCTCAAAAAAGTTTTCGGGGAGTTGGTTATGTAAATGATTTAAAGCTTGTAAAGCACCAGAACCACCAAACACATTATTAATACTTGACCAAGCAAAGGGAATCATTATAAAAGAAAGTATGATAATGAAAATCCCTTGCAGCATATCTGTATAAAAGGCTGCTTCTAAACCACCTAAAGCAGTGTAAAGCAACACTATGAGACAGATACTCCAAATAATTACATTTTCATTTACATGTGAAAAAAGACTATTTGGGTTGAGTGTTCTCAATTCTGAAAGTCGCTCTTTGTCTCCTGAAGAGAGACTTGCAAAATCTCTACTTTCTAATGTAAAGAGTTCTTTGGCTAGTTGCTTTTCTTCTCTTTCAGCTACAGTTAGTTCATTGTCAGCTTTGGCAGTAATGGCCATGGTGGTTTTAGTAACTGCAATGTAACCCACAGAAAGTAAACCCATCATACCAATGGTAGCAACCAATGCATAAGTGGCTGCCATCTTTTTAGAACCATATCTTTCTGTGTAAAAATCGCCCATGGTTAAGATTCTCAATCGTCTTAACCACGGAGAAGTTATCCAGAAAACTGGCGTAGCAAATAGCATGAGTAAAGAACTCCAAATACCACTGGCTCCATTATTAAAAGTGGTAGTGGCTACTCCTGTTGGGCCATCTGCCGAAGTGGCTTGCCCAAAACTGGCAAATGTAGAAGTTAACTTACCAAACTTTCTTCCTCCTAAAAAATAATCTTCTTTATCCTTTATTTTTAGGCTCGCCCTAATGCCAATATAAACGATTACACCAAAATAAAGGACTAATACAATAACATCTGCTATAGAAAGTCCTAACATTTTTCCCTCTTAGATTCACGTTGTAATACCGAGTTTGTCTCAGTAATTTCAATTGCTTTATATTTTTCTGGAAAGGCAGCTTTCCCTTCGAAATTCTCTATGGTTAGCCGATCAACAGCTTCACTTTTTAATGCTTCGCGGTAATATTCAGGTTTGTTGTCTCCCCAATTTACAAAACAGTTGCTCACAAAAACATTTCGCGCTGTGCTAAAAAAGAATCCATAGGTGCTTCCTTCAATCATACCCTCTCCTTCGCAAGGTCTGCAATCGTACAAGCCGCCTTCGTATTGAGTAGTTTTATTAATATCAAGGTCAACATCATTAAATCTGATGTTAGAAACCTTATCGGGAGTTTCACCAGCTACAATAATTCCGTTTTCACTTTTGCAGCGAATATTACTGAAGGTGATATTTTTTATCTTGCCAACACTGCCATTCTTCTTTCCTTCTGGTAATCTCCAACCTGCATCTTTGTGGTTTTCTGTCGATCTTGGAAATGCCGTAATATAAATCGGCTCTGCCTTTCCCCACCAAACATCAGAGAAGAGTCTACATTCAATAATCATATTAGAAAAGACAATGTCTGATACTTCTCCCTCGTCTCTATGTTGTATACCTACTCCGCGATTGCTATTTCTAATAATACAGTTTATAAAAGTAATATGACTAATTCGATCCATATTTTCAGAACCGATTTTAATCGCACAAGAAGTAGATATTAATGTACAACCAGTTACTGTAATATTTTCGCAAGCACCATATTCTGCATACTCTCTTCTGTTTTTGAAACAGATACAATCATCACCAGATTCTATGTGGCAATTGCTAATTCTAACATTTTTGCTGTGATCTAGATCGATGCCATCACTATTACGAACCTTAAGGCTGTTTAGTAGTGTCATGTCAGAGATAGAAACATCGTTACAACCTACCAAGTGCAATGTCCAGTAAGCTGCATTTTTTAAAGTAATATCTCTTATTTTGATATTATTTCCTCCGATGAGTGTAATCATATGAGGTCTAGGATCTACTACATCAAATGGTTTAAGCTCATAAGAATGTACTAAATCTTCTCCCATAAACTCTACACCACTTCCATCTATAATACCACCACCAGCAATGGAAACCATTTCAATATCTTTACCACCTATCCAGATGGTGCCTTCGCCTTTATTTTCTCTAAAGGCACTCTCTAAATAAACACTTTCATCAGGATTGGCTTTTAGTATAGCTCCTGTTTGAACATAAAATTCTATGTTTGATTTTAAATCAAAAGGTCCTGCTAAAAAAGTTTTTCCTGCGGGAACTACAACGCGCCCACCTCCGGCGTTAGAACATTCGTCTATTGCTTGTTGTATTGCTTTGGCATCATCAATTTGCCCGTTCCCTGTTGCTCCGAAATCTAAAATATTGTATATTACCATAAGAAATATGTAGGGCATAAGTACATAGTAGCAAATATACAAAGCATAACAAAAATTAATAATAAACTTGTCGTATGTTTGTATATAGACACTATTACATTAAAATAATAATTTATCGTGAGTAACCAACACAAAAAGTTAAAACCCATTCGACAAACTTCTCTCGCAGACCAAGTAGAAACCACTCTTATAGAATACCTCAGGCAAAATAATTTTTCTGCCGGTGATGCATTACCAAAAGAGATGGAATTGGCTGAAGATTTAGGTGTAAGTCGAAATATTATTCGTGAAGCATTAAGTAGACTAAGAATGCTTGGGATGATAGAATCTAAGAAAAGAAAAGGTATGATACTTACCGAACCAGATCTTTTTAGTGGCGTAGAAAGGGTAATGTCTCCGAATATCTTAGGTGCAAATGCCATGAAAGATATATTTGAACTTAGACTTGTATTAGAAGTCGGGATGGGAGATTTACTGTTTGCTCGCTGCACACCAAAAGATATTGATGCGCTTGAACAAGTTGCCAAAAAAGAAGCTAATGATCCCAAAACTAGTTCTTTAAAAGTAAGACTTAATTACGAAATTGAGTTTCATTCCAAACTGTATGAGATGTCTGGCAATGATACTTTAACAAGGTTTCAAAATATGTTGTTACCAATATTTAATTACATGATGGAAGAAGAAGCCAAACTAGAAAAGAAACCTGAAAAGGGTAATGTTTCTCATCTCGATCTTGTAGAAACATTGAGAAATGGTACTCCTGCTCAATTTAGAGAAAACATGCGCGAACATTTAACTCCTCATTATTCCAGATTGTCTACAGGTTGTTAAGGAACCTGTAAAACACATAATTCTCTCTTCACTATACTTTAAGCAAGCACAGATTCTTACAATCTGTGTTACATTGAGTAAGACTCAATATTGTACCCTTCTCAGGTTTAAATACTTTTCATAGCTGTCTAATTCCTTAGAATTACCTCCCGGATTTTTTTAATTGCCGGAAGGTATATGTTCAACTCTAAGCTAATTTTTTATTAATATCCTGTATTCTGAGTAATGGTACCATTGGTAATATCAATCTCAGTTTGAGGAATTGGTCTCAAATAATGTTTGTCTGTTAAAGCATTATTTAAAGCTGCATGTGGATTATGCGCCAAAGTACGCTCAATCAACTTGCTTGTTCTTTTAAGATCCATCCAACGGTTAGCTTCACCAGTTAATTCTCTTGCTCTTTCATCTAAAATAAAATCAATATCCACATCGCTTTCGGTAATGGCTGTGCTAATGCCAGCTCTCGATCTAATTGCATTGATTTTTTCTGTTGCTGATGAAGCATTTCCTAATTGTAAATATGCTTCTGCTGCGATCAAATAAGCCTCTCCTGCTCTCATCATCACCATATCTCTAGTACCTTGAGAAGATTGATCTGGCTGTGTAAATGGCACTCCCGGATTATCGAATTTCTTAAACATTGGATAGTGTACCTCAGTAGTTCCATCATTCTGAAAATACTCATCTGGGTTGATTACTGCATAAGGAACTGCTGCAATTTCGCTTTCGCTCCAAGCTACTTTAGGGAAGAAAATCGCTGTATCACCTGCTAAGATAGTTCCATCTTCTGAGTCTTCTTCAGCATAGATTACTCTTCTGTAAGTAGCTTCTGCTCTTTCGTCTTCTTCTGTGAAAAGAGAATAGTAGAACGGAGTTAAAGCTGGACCTAAACCTTTTTGGTAGTTGTCACCACGAGTCATACCCGGATAATCGAAGTATCTGAATTTGTACATCATATGGCGAGAGTTACCCCAACCTCTACTTACAGAATTATCTCCGAATAGATAAGCAAATACTACCTCTGAGTTTCTTTGATTTCCAACATCTACTAAATCTTCGAAAGTACCCACTAAAGAATAACTGCTGATAATAGTTTCTGCTAACGAAGCTGCTTCAGTAAAATCTGAACTTGAACCAAAAGATTTGTATCCTCTTGTTAATAACACTTTAGACATCAAAAATCTAACAGCATCTTTAGATACTTTTCCGTACTCACTTGGGTCGTCTGCTACACTTGCTAATGCATCTTCTAAATCTGCTACAATTTGTGTGTAAACTTCTTCTTCTGTGTTTCTAGAAAAGTCTGTTACAGCTGTTGTTACCTGATTAAGTACCAATGGCACGCCACCGTAATTTTCTACCAGTTTAAAGTAAGACCATGCTCTAAAAAACTTCGCTTCGCCTACACCAGTAGTTTTAGTAGATTCAGTTACACCCTCTATCGTTTCTGCATTGTCTATTAAAACATTCGCTGCTGAGATAATCGCATATTGATTTCCCCAATACACTTGGTATGCATAAGTTGAAGGGTTTACATTTACATAATCGTTTATCTCGTCTGTACCTGTAATAGAACCACCTCTGGTTACTACATCAGTTCCCAAATCTTCGAATACGTAATACATATCTGCAACGTACCTAGTTGTATTCTCTCTTGAGATTTCGTACACGTATGCTAATAACTGATCGAAAGTTTCTGAATCGGTATTAGCAGTCTCTATAGTGATAGCAGTATAGTTTTCTTCTTCTAGAAAATCTTCACAAGATGTAAAAGTTAATCCTGCTATCAATAATATTAAAGTTGATGTATATTTAATCAATTTCATTTTCTCAAATATTTTTAATTTAGGATAAATTAGAAGCTCAGATTTAGACCTGCCATATACGTACGAGACATAAATGCTGCTCCCCAAGTATTTCTACCTGCACTTTCAGGATCCCAACCATCATACTTAGTAAATAAGAATGGGTTTTGTACAGTTGCGTAAATTCTGAGGTTACTCAATTTAAGCTTATCAAGCGCATTGTAAGGTAATGTGTAACCCAGTGTAATGTAGCCTACTTTTGTAAATGAAATATCTTTGTATTTAATCGCTTGCTGATAAGTACCTCCGTTACCTGGTTGATACCAATCGTTTGTAGGATTGTCTGGAGTCCAGTAATCTACATCGTAGCCATTAAATGTTCTTGATGGTTCGCTATCCCAAGGGAATGAGAAAGCACTGTGGAAATTACTTAATACTGTGCTACCTTGACTAGTGTAGATAAAGAATGCTAAGTCAAAGTTTTTGTAGTTCATTGTACTAGTAAAACCACCTGTCCATTTTGGTGTTACATTACCGATAATCGTTCTATCTCCATCAGCAGTAATTTGTCCATCGTTGTTAATGTCTCTTACTTTAACCTGACCCGGACGCTGACCATATTCTGCTGCTTCTGTAGCTTCGTCTAATTGCCAAACACCTTCATACTCATAGTCGTAAATTGAACCAATTGACTCACCTACTCTGTGAATAAAGTTAGTTCCTTGCGCAGAGAAATAAATATCTTCTAAATCTCCGTAAAGTTTATCTAAAGTGTTTTTGTTACTAGCAAAGTTGAAATTGGTTACCCATTTAAAAGTGCCATTATCAATGTTTACAGTATTTAAACCGAACTCAATACCTTTGTTGGTAGATTCCCCAACGTTAGCATATGTTCCACCATAACCTGTAACTGCTGGTAGTGGAGAGTAGAAAATGATGTCGGTATTTTTTCTGTTGTATACATCAATAGAACCAAAAATTCTATTATTAAGGAAACCGTAATCGAAACCAACGTTAATCTCAGTTGTTCTTTCCCAAGTTAAATCTTCGTTAGCTAAACCAGTGATGTAAGCTGTTTGTACTGCTGCATCTCCAATGTTGGTAGCACTTGTAGTAAGCAAAGATTGAGAAGCCAAAGGAACCAATCCACCACCTTGACCATTGTTACCAGTTTGTCCGTAGCTCAAACGAAGTTTAGCTTCTGTAACCGCATTTTGGTTTTGCATAAAATCTTCGTCTATAATTCTCCAAGCAAATGCCGCTGATGGGAAGAATGCCCATTTGTTCTTTTCTGATAGAATTGAAGCACCATCGTAACGACCTGTGAAAGTAAATAAATACTTGCCGTTTAATGTGTAGTTTAATCTACCAGTATAAGATTGTATTGATTGCTTAGTGAAATCACTAGATACTTCGCGAATATCTGTACCTGCATCTATGTTGTAAAACAAGTAATCGTCTGTAGTGAAATTACGAACTTGCGTATAGTACCCTTCGTCTCTTTCCATAAACTGAGAGTAAACAAAAGTAGCATTTAAACCATGGATACCTTTTGTTAAAGAATAATTAGCGATGTTATCCCAAGTATATGAGAAGTAGTTAAAGTTGTTTACTTGAGCTCTTCTGTTAGAAGCATTACCACTCACACTTTTAGAAAGTAAACCTCTGTACTCTCCGTAGCGAGTGAACTTAAGATTTGGAGAAAATTTAGATGTTAAGGTTAAACCTTTTGTAGGAGTAACTTTTACTGCTATATCAGCAAGGTATTGTAAATATTTTGTCTCTTTAGTAACTGTTTTAGTATCATATAATGGGTTTGTAATCTGAGTTTCTTTTGCAATCGGATAATATCTCCAAGAACCGTCGTCGTTGTAAGGTCTACCAATTGGCTTTAATCTATATGCACTTCTGAATGCTTCCCAGCTACCAGTGTTTTGGATAGCAGCAGTCATATAATTGCTATAGCTGATGTTTAACCACTTGTTAAGATCACTACTTAAATTACCACGCAAATTGTAACGAGTGAAATCTTCTCCTTCGATATTACCTTTGTCGTGTGTGTAACCAAA
>PBYL01000032.1 GCA_002729595.1 Thalassovita sp.
ATTTAAGAGAAAAGACCTAGAAGGTGAAATCAATCTGACAGATAAAAAGCTATAAATTACCTTGACTGTCAGATCAAGTCCTGACTATTACAAATAATGAGAGAGATTATAGACAGGGAAATTCTGCTATTGATAGAAGGGCTATTTAATAGGTTAGTTACTGAAACTTCGATCTTCTTAAATGATGCTCAAGCTTTGTGTGCCATATTTATGTTGCTCTATTTCGGCTTAAAAAGTTATGGTATGATTGCCGGAGATAAAAGACTAGAGTTGGTGTCTTTGCTTAGACCTTTTGCACTTACTTTGGTAATTATCTTCTGGCCAAGTTTTATCACCATCATGAATTTCCCTGCTGAAATTATTACTGATAAATCTAAAGTTTTGGTTACAGATAGAATCGATGAGATAGATGCCATTCAATTAGAAAGAAGAACCAAAATGGCAGAGATTGCCAGAAAGCTAATAGAAGACAGTGCAGAACTAGAACAGTTTGATAACTCAGATGATGATGATTGGCTTGCTTGGACAGGTGTAGACTTCGGGAAAATCTTCGATGAAATAAAAGGTTACTACATCATTTTACTTTCTAAGTTAAGATGGGTAGTGGTAGAATCTTTAGAGTTTATTGTGGTCTCCATTTTTCAGGCTTGCTCTTATTTGATATTTTTTCTTCAAGTTATTTTCGCAGCTATCCTTATTATACTCGGTCCATTTTCATTTGCCTTCAGCATTTTACCAGGATTCAGAGATGCCTACTTAACATGGATGAGTAGGTACATTTCAGTCTCTTTGTATAGTGGTATAGGCTATATCGTGATGTCCCTTTCTTTATTATTGATTAGGTATGGTCTAGAGAAAGAATTGGTTCTATTGGATTTTGTATTAAAAGATGAAGCCGCCTTTTTCTTTTACATCAGTAGTAATGATGGTTCAGCAAATTTCTATTTGGTTTCTCTCATAATTGGGGCATTGGCAATGCTTAGCATACCCATAATCAGCACTTGGATAGTAAGTACTTCTGGAATTGGCAATGCAGTAAGTACTGTATTCAGAGGTGCACAAGGAATGAATTCAATCAAGTAAATTTTAACAACATGCTTTTAAAAAATATTGAAACAAAAATTAAGGTAAGTCTCATTACCTCATTAACCAGTATTGCTGCTTCCGTGGTAATCGTGGGGTTTGTAATGAGTTTTGCTTACAGTATGGTAAGTGATAGCAGAAAGAATATTTACATTCTCGATAATGGAATTCCTGTTCTGGTACAACAAACTGGGCAAGATGTAAATAGAATGGTGGAGTACAAGAGCCATATCAATTTATACCATATGCTCTTTTTTACCTTACCTCCTGATGATGAATTCATGAAGAATAACATCAACAAATCCATGTACTTGATCGATAAGTCTGGTTTAACGGAATATAACAACCTCAAAGAAAAAGGGTATTACAATGCCATTCTTTCAAGTTCTGCTTCACTATCCATCAAAACCGATTCAATTGAAATCGATATGGATAAGCATACTTTCCGGTATTATGGTGTTCAACGAATTGAAAGAGATACTCGAATTCTTACCAGAGAGCTTGTTACAACTGGAGGATTTAAGGATGTGATGCGCAGTGAAAACAATCCACATGGAGTGCTTATCACCAATTGGAAAACTGTCTTAAATAAAGATATCAGTGATGTTAAGAAAAAGTCTTTTTAGCCTGAGCAATTGGAGAGCACAAAGCTTTCATAAACTGGATAAGTACTTCCAGAAAAACCCTAAACGAACTGTGCTAATTATGCTGGCTATTTTAGTGATAGGTGTTGGGTTTATCATTATTAAAAGGGCTATGATAAAAGAAGATACCACTCGAATGGAGTTTGTAGAAGAGATAATGGATAGCATTCCTGAGCCTGATTCATCAGTAATGTTTAATGCACCAAGTTTTCAAGACTTTCAGGAAATAAGAGAGATGGAAGCAAAGTTAAATGCGATTATGAAGAAAGATAAATTAACAAAAGAGGATAGTCTTTTTATGCTGCAACTCAATGAAAAATTAAATAAAATGATGAATTATGAAAAAGATTGATTTAAAAGCTCCAAGATACATCTTGCCCATAATCATATTACCATTTTTAATTTTGATTAATTGGGTAGTACTAGATTCTTTCCCTTCAGTAGAAGCCAGTGTTGAAAATGAAGTGACTGAAACCAACAATATCAATCCTTCAATACCGTCTCCTAATCTTGACAAACATGGATTGAAAAATAAATTCGAGTCTGTGAAGGAGGCGTATAAATATAGTGAAGATTATACAGCCATGAGAGAGTTAGAGCAGGACGAGACTGAATTACTGGATGAGGAAAGTAAGTATACACTGGAAGAAAAACTCTTGATTGATAGCATCAACAACGAGATAATTAAGGGTGATAAAATGGGCTTTGTTGAGGAGATTGAGAGAAGATCTAAATTGAATAAGCCATCAAATGCAAAGCCAACTCCCAGCTATCGAAAGTCAAAAAATACTCATCAAGAAACTGATGAAGAGAGGGAGATGCGACTTTTTAGACAGCAAATGCTGATGCTCGATAGCCTTACTAAAACACCAGAGCAAAAAGCAGCTGAAGAAGAAGAGAGAATTAAAAAAGAAGCCTTGGAAGCTTTGTTAAAACAGCAAGAAGAAGCAAATGCAAAAAGGGTAGATGTGAGTAAATCTCTCACTACTAACACACAGTTTTTTAATACCATCAGAAATGATTACGAAGAAATGTACATCAAGGCAATTTTGGATGAAGACCTCAAAGTAGTAGATGGCAGTAGGCTTAGAATCCGTATAATGGATGATATTAATGTGGGTGGATATTTACTTGAAAAAGGAGCTTATATCTATGCGAATGTAAAGTCTTTTGGTGCTCAGCGAGTCTATGCAACTGTAGAATCGATCTTAGTGAATAATGAAATTCTTCCAGTTGAGCTGGTGATTTATGATATAGATGGCATTGAAGGTTTTTATGTACCTGCTTCAAAATTTACCGAATTTACAAAATCATTAGGTGGAGATTTATCTACAGGTGGTACTTCTATTTCAATGGATAATAGTAATTCTACCAGTACAATAAATGAACTACTATTCGGACTAGCAGATAAAGGAATTCAATCAGGAGCGAAGGCAACAGGCAAAGCCGCTAGAAGAAACAGAGCCAAACTAAAATATAATACAATTATCTATTTAGTGAATCCAGATCAAATCAATTAGCGATGAAAACTGTAACTCATATACTTATTTTCTTATTAGTGTCAAATATGGTTTTTGGGCAACAAGAAAGTACTATTCCCAAATTATATGTGAATGAAGATGTAACCACACATTTTATTTTAAGTGAGCCAATTACTTATGTTGATATTAGTGTGCAAGATGTAAAAGGAGATCAGCCAGAACCTAACATTCTTCGAATTAGGCCAATAAAGCTGAAAGAAGCCCAAGAAAAATACAAAGGAATTGTAAGCATTGTTTGTCAATCTTATATAGTACAATATGAACTTGTTTATACATCTTCAAGTAAAGCTACGAAGTATATAAAGATTAAAAGTGAAGATGGGGTAGGGCTGATTAATTCGGAAATAACTGTCTCTACACCAGAGATGAAATCTTTTTGTTTGAAAAGCCTAAACGAGAAACCGACCTACCATTCGGTTAAAAGTACCAATAGTAAAATGGTTATTAGTTTGAATAATCTTTATACAGTAGGAGACTATTTCTTTATTGATGTCACCTTCAAGAATCACACTAAAATTAAATATGATATAGATCAAATCCGGTTCAAGATAGAGGATAAGAGAAAAGTGAAGCGAACCAACTATCAAGAGGTGGAATTACAAGAAGTATACAAACTCTACGATACCAAAGAGTTTAAATCTAAGCATCGTAATGTATTCGTTTTCAAAAAATTTACTTTTCCTGATCAAAAGGTTTTTACTATTGAAATTGCTGAAAATCAAATCAGTGGTAGGAGGGTGAAATTGGATATCGATTATTCAGATATTTTAAATGCTGACACTTTATGAGATATATATTCATAACACTTCTCGTCCTGTTTTCTCATTCTATAACGAAAGCTCAAAAGGGGTTTAATTATTTAGATGTAGCTGGTGGAACTATGATTAAGAATCAATTGGTTGGTGAAATATCTTATGAGTGGGTGGGTAAATATTATAGTGCCCATGAGATACTTCTAGAGTATGCCATTGATAAAGGTGACGATATTTTTAAGAAACAAAATGATAAAGATTTTAGCTTACTGGATACAGACAGTTCAACTGATACAATCATCTATAATCCTAACGATCACATCCGAAACTTTATGGTGGGGTATGCCTATAAACCTCTAATTACCCGAAACAAGAATGTAGCACTTAACCTAAGAACTACTGGAAGTATGGGTACAAATGAAATGGATTTTATAGCCTCACTAAGTTTAGGTTTTGAGCTGAATGTGACTTTTAGCAATGGTTGGGTGTGGACACTCAGAGAAAAAAATCAGGTGGTAATTTATGATCCACAAAATTGGCGTATTGGTCTACTAACAGGTATTAAAATTCCACTAACCAAAGATTAAAATAAGATAGCAAAATCATGCTGCTATCAATCATACATGTTTCATTAATCCAATCGAATAACCACTATGACTATTAAGAAAGTAACAGTTACTCGCGAAATAGAAATTACCCGAGTTGATGACAAAAAGATTAAGGTGTTAACCAATGAAGTCCATGAGGTAGATGTACTTAAAAACGGCACTTTTGTTTTTCTGATTGATGGTACAAGCCATGTAGTTCAAGAAACATTACAAACTATACTAGACAACCTGAAGTAATCATTTAAGCAATTAATAAATCTAAAAGACTATGGAGGAAAGCAAAGAACTTCAAAGGATTTTTAATTTTTTTCAAGGCTTTATATACATGACCATTATCGTAGAGATAATGGTTTTTATATTAGTGTACGATCAATTATTCCCAATGGCAATGGATGAAGTGTTGTATAGAATTAAAACTATCAGTATCTATCAAAATATATTCTATTCTAAGTTGCTCACATTCTTCTCGATCATGATCGTATCCATTGGTACAAAGTCTAGGAAGCAATTAGAGTTTGATCCACTAAAGCAAATAGGATTACCATTATTGGTTGGCTCAATTTTATTCTTTGGTGCTACCGTTTTTTATTTTTACGATAATGAAATACTGCTCTATAAAAGCATCTCACTTTTTGATTTGTTATACGTTTTGGCTTCTTTCATCGGTGCAATACTCATACATACTGCGCTAGATAATATCTCGAAAATTGTTAAATCAAACTTGATGAAAGATCGATTCAATATCGAGAATGAAAGTTTTGAACAGAATAAGACATATGAAGAAAATGCCTATTCAGTCAACCTGCCTATTCAATATTATTACAAGAAAAAAGTGCATAAAGGATGGTTAAATCTGCTTAACCCTTTTCGCGCTACCTTGATCATCGGCACTCCAGGTTCGGGTAAGACCTTTAGCTTTATTCAACCTTATATTAAGCAAGTGATTGGGAAAGGCTTTAGTGCGTTTGTCTATGATTTTAAATATCCTGATTTGGGCAAAATGACCTATTATCACTATTTGGTTAACAAGAAAAAGGGCATACTTGAAAAGCATAAATTCCATGTGATTAATCTAAATGAAGTGGAATATAGTAGAAGGGTGAATCCACTAAACCCCAATTACCTTAAAAGTTTGGCTGATGCTACAGAGACGAGTGATGCACTAGTTCAAGCTTTAAAAAAATCTGATGGATCTTCAGGCACAGATCAGTTCTTTACACAATCTGCGGTAAATATGCTTTCTTGTGTGATTTACTTTTTGTCCAGATACAAAGGAGGGAAGTATTCATCTTTGCCACATGTTTTGTCTTTTATGAACCGGTCGTATGATGAGTTGTTTCAAGTATTGTATTCTGAACCAGAGCTGCAAAGTTTGCTTTCTCCATTTAAAAGTGCGCATGAAAAAAAGGCTTATGATCAGCTTGAAGGTCAGTTGGGGACTTTGAAAATCAATATCTCTAGACTGGCTACCAAAGAAACTTATTGGGTGTTTTCTGGTGATGATTTTAACCTGAAAATCTCTGATCCAAAAGATCCGAGTATATTGGTGGTAGCCAACGACCCAGATACACAAGAGATCAATAGTGCTTGTTATTCTGTGGTATTGAACCGACTTACCAAATTGGTAAATAAAAAAGGCAACTTACCTGTAACCATTGCAGTAGATGAGTTGCCAACCTTGTACATTCACCGAATTGAAAACTTGATTGCAACGGCTAGGAGTAATAAAGTAGCCATACTTTTAGGATTACAAGAATTGCCACAGTTTAGACAGCAATATGGAAAGCAAACCGCTGATACTATTTGTAGTGTAATTGCCAATATTATTTCTGGACAGGTAAGAAACAAAGAAACCCTAGACTGGCTTGAAAAGCTATTCGGTAGAGTAAAACAGCTCAAAACAGGCCTTAATATTGATAGAAGTAGAACTTCCATTAGTATGAATGAACAACTGGATCATTTGATACCTGCATCTAAAATTTCTTCTTTACGATCTGGACAATTAGTTGCCCAAATTGCTCAGGAGTCTAATAATTTTGATGGAAAACATATACTATCCACCTATAATTGTAAGGTGGATTTAAATGTTAAAAGGATAATAGAGGAAGAAAAAAAATATAAGGATTTGCCAAAATTTTATAATTTCGGAACTGAGAAAAATAAAAAAAAACTGTTAACCAAAAATATGATTCGAATTAATAATGAAATTGAGGACATTATAAATTCGTACAAACAAATGGCATGATCAACATTACATTAGCAATACTTGGGCAAAGGCTGAGACAATTACGCGAACATCTGGAATTAAAGCAAAGTGATGTAGCTAAAAATGCTGGCATGAACCAGAACATAGTCTCCCGAATAGAGAATGGCAAAGGTGGAAACATTGATCAATTGTTAGCTTTGGTAAATTACTTTAACCGTTTTTTTTATTTAGACACTTTCTTCTCCTCCCATTTTGAAGTAGTAGAAATCAATAGTATATCTGATGAGGAAAAACTAAACAGCATTGCCATTGAACGCATCAAACTAGCCCAAGAAAATTTAGCTAATGAGCTTGGGAATGTGATAAAAATGCTGGGGAAGGGATGAGAATAATTTAATTACTCATTCTTTAATAAGCCATACTCTCTCATTTGAGACTCTGTTAGCCTATCATAATTACCAAATTGAATATAATCGTCTAAAGTCATTACAGCTTTCCATAATTTGGCAGTTTTATCATAGCTACCTGTGAGGACGGATTTACCATCGGGGGAAAAACACACGGAATTAACAGGGTCAGCATGCCCATTAAAAGAGATTAATTCGTTTCCTTTTAAATCCCA
>PBYL01000033.1 GCA_002729595.1 Thalassovita sp.
AATCCCGAATTGGTTGATAATCCGTCTTTAGCACCAACAGAAGAAGATTACTTCTCTAATGTAACAGAGTTTAGAACACAGTTAACCAGTGCATATGCAGCGATTTACGACCATTATCACTTTGCAGCACCGTCATTTACTTTTAATGGCTGGGTTGCCGGTACATGGTTGTTACCCGGTGACGATCTTACAGAAACCAATGCTGCCAGAACCAGTGTAGAACTGTTTGATGGTACGCTAAACCCAACAAATCAGCAGGTGAGCTTTGTGTTTCAGGCATGTTATAAGATGATCTCCAGATCCAATGTAACTATCGAAAAAGTAAGAACTATAGATTACTCAACTTACGATGGGGCTGATGAAATTACTATGATGGAAGGAGAAGCTTTGTTTTTGAGGGCTTATGCTTACTTCAAGTTGTTTAACGTATTTGGTTCAGTGCCAATAGTTACCGAAAGAATACTTTCAGAAGAAGAAACAAACACACCTAAAAGCCCCGCTATTGAAGTGTTAGGTCAGGTAATTGAAGATACCAAGGCAGCCATTGAAGTATTACCTGAAGAATGGGACCCAATGTATTTGGGTAGAATTGATAAAAACGCAGCTAGAGGTTTGTTGGCAAAAGCATTGGTTTTTAGAGGAAACTACGAAGGAAACACTGCTGACTACCAAGAAGCTTTAACCGTTTTCAATACCATTACTGCGACTTTGGTCGATAGCTATCTCGATAATTTTAGTGCATATACAGAGAATAATGATGAATCACTTTTCGAAGTGCAAGCAACAGTAGCAAGTAGCGGTAATAACAACTTGGTGTTGCATAACGATGGAGCATGGAGAGGTGTAGAAAACATGAGTGTATACCGAGGTTATATGATGGAGTTTGGTGGTAGAGGCGATTTTAATGATGCATCGAGTACGAAGTTTTTGGTGACAGATAAGTTAAGAGACAGCTTCGGAGACGATCCAAGACTTTCAGTTTTCTCTAATCCAGAAGATGGTTTCGAAGGTAAAATCTTCCAAAAGTACAACAAGCCAGATGGTGTAAACGAGCTTTCAGGTTTTCATGGTGGCTCAGTGAACAACGAGCGTGTTTTGCGCTATGGAGATTTGGTTTTAATAGCAGCAGAAGCCGCATTAAAAACAGGTAATGCTTCACAAGCAATTAGTTTGATTAATCAGATTAGAACAAGAGCTAGACTTTGGGGAGAAACTTCTGGTTATGGCGATGGTGCAATTCCGGCAGATTATTCAGAGGGTGAGTCTGATACTAATACAGTGATGCAATGGATAATGAATGAGCGATTTATAGAACTCGCAGGTGAAGGACAACGCTGGTGGGATTTAAAGCGCTGGCATGTAGCGGGCGATATGAATCTTTCTGGTTGGGATGGCAGCGATGCCAACTTTAGTACAAATCTGGCTTCGCCAGTACAGTTTGATGTAGATAAACATCTTTTATTTCCGATTCCACAATCTGAAATAGAAAGAAACAGTGCAATAACCGAAAATAACCCTGGCTATTAATCGGGGCTTGAAATGCAGGGAATTAGTTTCTCTGTGAAAATCATTTTTCGAATTTAAAACCTCTTGATTTTTTGGGAGGTTTTTTCTCCTTTTTTCATCATTAAATTCTCAATAAGAGTAAACTCAATGAACAAATTTATTACACCCGAACCACAGATTAGTAATTCTTCCATTGTGCCAAAGTACAAGCAGGTGGCACAGAACTTTATCGAAAGAATATCTACAGGTGAATTGAAAGCTGGAGATAAATTGCCATCTATAAGTCAATCGAGCATAGACTTTTTGCTTGCCAGAGATACCATTGGCAAAGCTTACAGTATGTTGCAAGAAGACGGCTTCATCTATTCAGTTTACCGAAACGGATTCTTTGTAACTAGTAAAAGTGAAAAGCTTAAAGTAAAGGTTTGCCTGATTACTGGAGAGATTACAGAAGCCGTTAAAAACATTTACAACTCGCTTTTAAAAGAGTTAGATGCGAAAGTAAAAATTTCCATCTATCTGCATAAGCATAAAGAAAGCGAGCTAAAGAATATTCTGGATAAGTGCCAGCTTCAAGCCTATCAGTATTACATCGTTTTTCCCAACCTGTTTATAGATGATGCTGATACCTCTAAACTACTTAAAGAAATCCCCGCTAAAAAACTGATACTTATAGACAAACAACTACAAGGCATTCAAGGTAATTACTCTTGCTTTTACAAAGATTTATTTAGCGATTTTCAAGAAATTTATACTGCTAAACCCGCTAAATTTAAAAGCTATAAAAACTTTAATTTGGTGTTGCCAGAAGAGTATTTCCCTTTCGAAGTAATTACTTCATTTAAACTATTTTGCCAATCACAAAAACTAGAATACTGTATTAAAGACGGTATTGAAGAAGGCGTATCAAAAGGCAATTTGTATTTTATTATTTCTGAGATTGATTTAGTAAATCTGATAAAAACAGCAGAGAGCAATAACCTCAAGATTGGCGAAGACATCGGCATAATCTCATTATACGACAAGCCATATAAAGAATTGCTTGGTGGAGGAATTACCTCTTTAGATTACAACTACGATGATATTGGAGAAGAAATCGCAGATTTGATAACATCTAACAGAACTGGGCAATTTAGAGCTTTTGCTCAAATAAATATTAGAGGTTCTTTTTAAAGGCTTTAAGGCCAAAATTTAAAGCATTGCTATAAGTGAACAATGCAGTATAATAGCTTTTTGCTTGGTAGAGAATTTTCTTAACTTTCGAATTATTTATCTAAATAGACGAAAATGAGATCATTGAAACTATTATCAGCATTAGTATTAATTTTTGTTGTCTCAACTTTACAGGCGCAATCAATAAAAGACAAATTACAAGGTTCGTGGAAAAGTAAAAAGAAAGCAGATGGGCGAGAAGTTACTCAGTTGCTTTTGGTAAGCGGTGACTTTTTCTCTCTTACTGAATATGCTTCTGTAGATGGTGACTTTATATCAACCAAAGGAGGTAGTTGGAAAGCTGATGGTGATGAGATTGTTTTAACGGTAGAATTCGATACAAAAAATGCTGATCAGGTAGGTGAAGAAGAAACAGCTCATGTGAAAGTGAACGGGAAAAACCTAAAATCAGAAAGTGAATATTTGGGCTCAACAGGTTGGTTTAATTTAGATAAAGGTGCATCAACCGCTTTAACTAATCCTTGGTTAATTACTGGCAGAGAGCGAGATGGAGAAATTACTCGCAGAACCGGAGACAGTCCCCGCAAAACAATGAAAATACTCACAGGCACTCATTTTCAATGGATTGCATTTAATACCGAAACAGGAGAGTTTTTTGGTACAGGTGGAGGTAGTTATTCAGCCAAAGATGGTGTTTATACAGAAAATATTAAATTTTTTTCAAGAGATAAAAGTAGGGTAGGAGCTTCATTAAGTTTCAACTTTGAAGTGGAAGGAAAAGATTGGCACCACAAAGGTAAAAGCAGCAAAGGTGATCCAATTTATGAGATTTGGTCAGTACGAGAAATACCCGCAGAATAGTCATTCGTAAAAACTGATACTTTGTTCGAAAAAGATATTGAAGTATCAGTTTTAAAACTCCTTTTTTACCAACAAAATCAATATCTTGCATTGCCTTTAAAGGCACATCCTCCATTAATACCCATCCTCAATATTAACTACTCATTCCCTGCTTAAGGGTTTGAATAGGATACATCCTATCTGGAATATCCATAATTTTGACTCTTAGTAAATCGATGAAAATACCATACAAATGATTAACAAAACAAGCTTATTTATACTCGTACAATTATTTTGCTTTCAACTTTTTGCACAAAAAACAGAATATCAACTCAATAAACAAGACTATTATGAAAAGCCCGGAATTAACCTGATGGTTTTTCAAGATTTTTATCCAGATGGACATCAGGGTGGAGTGACGGTTGTGCAAAATGGAATTCGTGTTGTTGCCAATGGAGATTTAAGACTAGAACCTACTCCGGGTCAATGGTCACCAGTTCCCAAAAAAGGAACCACGAAAATCAACAGAGACAATAATGAAATAGCAGTGCATTTGTGGTACCCCGATTCTACAAAGAACCGCACTGGCTTTAATCCCATTGAATACCCAGATTTAAAGTTTAAGTATTGGGTGAGAGTAAAGCCAGAAGGAGCGGGTTTTAGAGTGCAAGTTGATTTAGAAGAAGCGCTACCAGATGAATGGTATGATAAAGCAGGCTTCAATCTTGAACTATTTCCGGGATTCTATTTTGGTAAGTCTTTTATGATGGATGGCCAATATGGTATTTTTAATAGGCAGTTTAATGGGCCAATTATTAAGAATAAAGAAGCGTCGTTGCCGCAACCTATGGCTTCTGGTAAAAAGTTGCTCATAGTACCCGAAAACAAAGATGAGCTAATCGTATTCGAAGCGGAAAGTGGTTTGGAGTTGTTAGATGGAAGAGCAGCTCATAATAATGGTTGGTTTATAGTTAGAGCTCCATTGCAGAAAGGTAAACTCAAAAATGCGATTAACCTCCTTATTACTCCTCATGCGAAAGAAAACTATTTGTACGAGCCTGTGATTCAGGTTTCTCAAGTAGGTTATCACAGTGAGCAAGAAAAAAAGGCGCTTATAGAATTAGATGCCAGTGCATCAGATTTTTCTAAAGTGCAATTGATGAAGGTTTCTGAAGAAGGAGGTTTGGTAAAAGTGAAAGAAGCTGAAGCCAAAGTTTGGGGAAACTTTTTAAGATACAAATACCTACAATTCGATTTTTCGGAGATAAAAGAAAGTGGTATTTATAAAGTAGTTTATGGTGATAAAGCATCTAATCCATTTAAAATCACCACAGATATTTATGATAGAGATGTTTGGCAACCCACTTTAGAATATTACCTGCCTGTGCAAATGTGCCATATGAGAATAAACGATCGATACAAGGTATGGCACGACTGGTGTCACTTGGATGATGCCCTCATAGCACCTATTGACCTAAACCATTTTGATGGCTATTTGCAAGGTACTTCTACCCTAACAAATTATAAATCGATGCAACAAGTACCGGGATTAGATGTAGGTGGATGGCATGATGCCGGCGATTATGATTTGCGAGTAGAATCTCAAGCAACTACCGTATTGAGACTAGCCCAGATGCAAGAGCTTTTTGGAGTAGATTATGATATTACGAGTGTAGACCAACAAAGTAAAGTTGTAGAGATGCACCAGCCAGATGGAGTTGCTGACATAATTCAACAAATTGAACATGGAGTATTGACTATTATGGGAGGATATAAAAACCTTGGTAGATTATATCGAGGGATTATTTGTCCAGATTTGCGCCAATACACCTTACTTGGTGATGCCAGTTCCATGACTGATAATTTAAAATATGATGCTAATCTTTCAGAAGGAGAGAAGACAGGAACAACTTCGTCTGTCGCAGATGATAGATGGGTTTTTACAGAAGAAAATCCCAGTAGAGAGTTAGGAGTAGCTTCTGCATTGGCAGTAGCAGCAAGGGTTTTAAAAGGTTATAATGATGCATTAGCAAAAGATTGTTTAGAAGCTGCTTTACACTATTGGAATCAATACCATGAGAGCCAGTCAGAAAGGTGTATCGACTTAGCTGCAGAACTTTTATTGAGTACTGGTGATGATGCTTATAAGCAGTTCCTAATAACCCATGAAAGTTCAATTGTAAATAAGATAGGTAGAACGGGCGTATCGATAGCGAAAGTAAGAAAGCAGTTAGAAGGAACTGATTTGCTTAAAAGTTGCATAAAAGCTCTAAAATCGGATGCATTAGCAACTGAAAAGAAAATAGCTGCTACACCTTTTGGCGTGGAGTATTCGCCAAATATTTGGGGTGCTGGTTGGGGCATTCAGAGTTTTGGAGTGAAGCAATACTTTTTGCATAAAGGCTTTCCAGAAATCTATCCAAAAGAGCCAGTTTTAAATGCACTCAATTTTGTGTTAGGTGTGCATCCGGGAAGTAACACGGCTTCATTTGCTTCTGGTGTTGGTTCGAACTCTGTAATAGTTGCTTATGGTGTAAACCGTGATGAATGGTCTTACATTCCGGGTGGTTCGGTTTCGGGAACTGCTTTAATTCGACCAGATTTACCTGAATTAAAAGAATGGCCTTACTTCTGGCAACAAACCGAATATGTGATGGGTGGAGGAGCTACTAATTTTATGTTTCTAGTTCTGGCAGCTCAAAATATGTTGAATGAATGATTGAAGTAGACAGTAATTTTTAAAACTTATACTTTTTTTCATAAATCTCCTGTACTGAAGATTTTTCGTGAGACTGTATTTGAAGAGAGCAGTAAGATGGAAAAATTCTGTAGAATTTTGTTAGAATCGTCTCAATTCAGGAGAATAGAGCCGGTTAAAAGAAAAGGTATTAAGATGCTGTATTCAGCTGCCTAGCTTTTGCGAAACTGAGTGGTTTTTCTATAAAACCTATTACTTTAGGGTTACTGTCTGCTTTTTCTTTGTCGTTGGGATCAATCGAAGAACTTAAAACGTAAATCGGGATTTCATTTTTAAATTCTTTGGAAGCATAGGCATCTAAAAACTCCCAGCCATTCATGATAGGCATATTAATATCAAGAAGAATTAAATCAAGATCTGTAGGTTGGTCTACCAGTTGATTTAGCGCTTCTTCTCCATTTTTTGCAGAGAAAATCTCCAACTGAGGATATACCTTCTTCAATATTTTTGAAGCTGTTAGTTGGAATATGTCATCATCATCAATTAAAAGTATTTTATTAATCATCGATCTTAAAATAAACTTTAAAAACACTACCTTTTCCTAATTCACTTTCAATTTCAATTTTTCCGCCCAAAACATCAATCTGTCTTTTGGTCATAAAGAGGCCTAAACCTTGTCCGTCACTTTTGTTTGAGTGGAATCGAGTCCCTAATTTAAAAATTTTATCTTTATATTTCTCAATATCAAGACCTAAACCATAATCTCGAACAATGATAACTATTTCTTTATGATCATGTTTAGCAGTTACTTCGATTTTTTTCGAATAAGGTGTTGTACCATATTTAATGGCATTAGTAATTAGGTTATGAAGTATACTATCCAGATAAGCTGGCACTGTTAGTAGGTTAAGATCAGCTGGAACATTTAAGATCATTTCAACTTTATGATCGTCAATTACTGTTTTATTGAGCTCAATTAATCTCGTAAGGGCTTCTAGTACATTACACTGAGTTTTATGTTTTTTAATACTTTTCTCTTCGAGATGTAGGAGCTTGTTAATATTATTAATGGTTTGATCTAATTTTTTAGTTGTTTCGTGGAGCATATAAATAAACTCCAAGTTTTTTGGATCATCCATTATTATTTCTGTTAAACCAAGCAAATTGGAAACAGAAGATCTGATATTGTGCGATGTGATGTAGGAATATTCTTTGAGACGCTTATTTTGACTGATAGTTGATTTTAGAACATGCTCAAGCTCAATTTGTTTTTCAATTAAATCAGTAATATCTCTTTTGGTAACAATGGAATATAAAAACTTGCCTTGTTCGTCATTAATTGGGGTTACCTCGTAATTAATCCAGCACTGTTTTTTAGTTTTTGTAACTGCTTTTACAGTGGCATTAAACATCAAATGTTCTTTTAATGCTTCGTGAAGTGCTTTAATAATATTCGGATCGGTTTCTTCACCAGATGTTCTTTCTCCCGGTTTGTAACCAATCACTTCTTCTGGAATATAGCCTAAAACTTTTGTAAGTGCCGAGTTAGCCCAAGTTACATTTCCATCTTCGTCACAAGTTAAAATAATGTCGGCTGTACGCTCAGCAATATTCGCCAGTTTTTTAATCTCATTTTCAGCTCTTTTGCTTTCAGATATATCTTCGAAAGTGCTTATAATTTGAATAACTTCTCCCATATCATTAAACATCGGAGTAGCACTGGCTTTTATCCATAAATAATCTTTTGCCGGATTTCTTCTAACTCCCATTATAAAATCCGTAACTGTTTTCTTATGTTTAAAAGCTATAAATGGAGGGAACTGCTCTGTATTTATTATTTTACCATCTTCTGTAATAGCATCCCACTTTATGCTATTCATTTTATAATTCTTTAGAATATTTTCATCCATATCTAGAATTTCTATTGCTTGAGGATTCCACTCTTGAACTATAAAATCTTTATCGTAAAGTAAAACACCAATCGGGAGGTTTTTAAACAGTGTTCTAAACTTTTCTTCGCTTGCTTTTAGGGCAGCTTCTGTAGTAACCCTTTCTGTAATATCGGTAAATGATGCTACCGAAGCATACATCTTTTTATTATGATCAAATACAGGTCTGGAATTTATAGAAATATATTTTCTTAGTTCTTCACCTGCATAAATATTCATAATAAAATTATCAACTCCTTTACCGGTGTTGAGCGTAACCATAGAAGGATGTTCTTCGGGCTTTAATGCTACTCCTTTTTCATTGGTAGATCGCCAACGAGGGTCGTATGAGTCTTTGCCTCTTAATTGCTCAGGGCTAAGATCTAATATTTTAGAAGCAGAGTGATTCGCCATTATAATCGTATCGTTAAGGTCTTGAACAACCAGACCTTCTCCAATAGCACTTAAGATAGATTCATAAAGTTCTTTACTTTGTCTTAGCTCTCTTTCAATGTTTTGATGTTTTTTGATGGACTGTGCATGGTCTATACGCATTGCCACCAATCTGGATATGGTGCTTAATGTTTCTACATGATCATTTGTAAAGAAATCTCTTTCGTCATGTTCAGAGTCTACTACACCAATCACTTTATTATCTACAATAATAGGCACAGCAAGTTCACTGAATCTAGTATCAATATCTACAATATATCGAGCGTCTTTACTTGTATCTTTTACCAGTACGGGTTTAGCAGTTGTATATGCACTACCAACAATTCCTTTGTCTACAGGTATTTTAATAGGATTTTTAATTGTTTGGAAGTCTAACATTTTAGACCCATAAGCTGCTACTTGTTCGAGATACTCATGTTTATCGTCTACCAGATAAATTACACAATCTATAAAGTTGAATTTCTGAATTACGTTTCTGGCAATCTCCCAAACAATTTCTTCTAATGTATTTTTAGAAAGGATGTTGTAAGAAAACTCATTGATAGATTTTAAATAATCTTGGGTTTCTAGTAAAGTTGAGTTTTTGGTTTTGAGTTCTTTAAGAAGTTGATTTTTCAAATTATCATCTTCTTTCACTTTAGTAACATCTCTAAAAATAGCCTGAATACCTTCGATCTCACCGGTTATGTTATAAATCGGAATTTTAGTTACTTCTACAAACTTGGCGTCATTGCTGTTTAGTGGGGTGTTTTCTTCTATCGTGACCAAAACCTGACCACTCTCCATTACTGTTTGGTCATCTTTTGCATATTTATCTGCTAAGTGTTTAGGGAATAAATCGTGAGATGTTTTGCCAAGAATGTCTTTGCTATCTCTTTGTAAATACTCTTGATACACTTCGTTGAAAAAAGTGATTTTGCCTTCTGCATCTACTCTGTAAATTGCATAAGGTAAAATAGACACCAATGATTGGAAAAGAGCTTCACTTTTATCTAAAGCATTCGCAAAAATATTTTTCTGCTGTAAAGTATAAGTAGTAGAAATAAGATCAGCAATGGAAGAAATATAGCTTTGCTCCTCAAAAGACCAATGTTTGTAATTATTGGTGGTTTCTGCACAGATTACACCGAGTTGAGAAGAGCCATTCATCACTCTTACATCCAACATTGACTTTATATTGTGTTCTTTTAGGTAGCTTTCTTTAAACTCAACAGTACGAGCATCGTTTGCAGCATCATATACCGCTAAGTTTCTTGATCCGGTTATTGCATTAAAGTATCTTGGAAAATCTTCTTTGTATAAGATTTCACCTTGAGTTTTCAGCAGATTTACTCCATCGTAAAAATAGATGCATTCTATGGCATCATTCGTAGTATGATATTTCCAAAAAGAGATTCTGTTTACGCCGAGAATTTTGTGTGCTTCTTGTAAAATTTTTCTGATATAAGTGCCTATATCTTCTTGCTCTAAAATACCTTCTCTCGATAAGTGCAGGAGTGAGGTGGTATGTTTTCTTTGGGCGAATTCTCTTATTTTGGGTTCGGTGATATCTCTAGCAACCGAAAAGTTTTTCTTTATTTTATAATCAATTACCGAGTTCCATTCGAGCCAAACATGGCCACCATCTTTTTTAATATATCTATTTTCGAATCTTATTGTAAGTGCTTTTCCTTTAGTGAGTGCTTCGGCTTCTTTTCTAGTTCTTTCCAGATCATCTGGATGTATAAATTCTAGAAAGGTTTTACTGTATAATTCATCCAAAGAATAACCTAACACAGTTTCCCATTGTGGGTTAAGAAGCTCAAACTTGTTATCAAAATTGGAGATGGCAATAAGATCATTCGAAAGGTTAAATATCTCTTTTAAATCTTCATTGAGTTGAGGTGTATTATTGTGGTGTATACATCTTGTTAAAATATAACATATATCCTCTTTTCTTATAAGAAGAGACTCGCATTGCAACAATACAATGCTACCATTTGAGTGGTTATACTTTGTTAGATAATTTACTCTTTCTTTATTACTTTCGAATGCTTTAGAGATAAGAGTGTTTTCTTGCTGGAGATCATTAGAAGATATAAAGTTCTTTCGATTGGCGAAATTTGATGTTTTTGAGTCAATTCCCAAGCTTTTACAGAACGAATCATTAAACCATTCTTGGTTGTTGTTTTCGGATATACCGAACCAGATACCCCCTGAAGAATTTTCTTGCATAAAATCAAAAATCTTAAGATCTGATCTTACCAATTCGTGGAGCACAACCCTTAACGATCTGTTTAAATCTTCTTTCATGTTCTATACATTCATCATGAATGCTTTTGTATACAATTTAACTAATTCGACAAAGAAACTGTAAATAAAAGCATACCATTCTCAAGTCATCATCTAAATTTTATATCTAAACCGATACTTTTCATCAATAAAAAACAGCTTTTATCCTTAAATTAAATTTTATACTAAATTGTTTGCTAAAAGTGCAAATTACTTTAGTGTAGGTATATTCACTAGTAAATTGTATTTTTTCTATATTATACGTAATTCTTTTTGAGTATAGTGAAAGTTTATTGCAGCATTTCAACTATTCACTTTCGTATGGGCAATTCAAGTTGTCAAATTATACTCATATTAAAATGCTAAAGAAGATACTTTTCGTGATATTTTTAATCGGAATATTGCCTTCTTGTGGAGATGAAAATATCACCAATCCGAACGAAGATAAAGTTACTTTTGAAAAGACAGGACTAGATGGAAAGATCGTAAATGAAATAAAGTCATCAGGCGATCTTTTGTTTGCGCTTACCAACTCTGGTTTGTACAAAAAGAGTCTAGGAAACTCTTCTGAATGGTTTTCTCTAAACCTCGATGATAAAGATGTAATCGGATTACAAATTCGATCTAATGGAGATTTGCTAGTGGCATGGAATGCTTTACCTGGAGAAATACCTGCTTCTGGTTTGTTGCTTTCAACAGATGAAGGTGCTAGTTGGGAGAATCTAGAAAATAACTTTGGAGGTGATGAAAGTGAGCCTTTCTCCTCTTTTTATGCAGATAGCAACGACGAGTCTTTAATATATGCTGGCGGAAATGGCGTGTTAGCCAAGTCAGTGGATGGAGGTGTAACATGGATTCCGGTTTGGGGCGAATGGGCTATGTTAGCCAACGGATTAGACGAAATAAGCATCAATCCTAACAATGCACAAGAGTTGTGGTTTGGAGGCCAAGGTGGTATTGAAAACGGATACCTGATTAAGAAGTCAGATGCCGAAGAAGTCACATGGGATAATCTAGTGCCGAATCCAACTGTGGTGAAAGACATTACTTTTAATCCCGCGAATAGTGATTCTGTACTTGTCGGTTTTGAAGGTGCACTTCTAAGAACTTATGATAGTGGGCAAAATTGGGAAACTTTAATTGAGAGTGAAGATAATCGCTTCTTTTTCGGAAATGCATTTAGGCCAGATAATACACAGGTTATTTATTCTGGTGGTTGGCTCAAGTTTTTTGACGATCCTCAAGAGTTGGTTTTGTATATCTCTGAGAATGGAGGAACCGATTGGGAAGAGTATAAATACGATAATGAAGACTTTGGCGGTATCGTTTCTATGAAATTGATTGAAAAGGAGAATAAAGACGAGTTGTACATAGGCCTTTATAAGGGTGGTGTGTACAAAGTTACCATAGTACATTAAAGTTGGTGCTTAATTCTACATAGACTGGTTTGCTTCTAATTTAGCAGCCAGTTTTTTTTATGTGCTTACCTAATGTTTACCTGTTTGTTTACCTTATGTCAACTAGGCAAATTACCTAGCATAAGTGTACTTCCTTTTATTTGTAATCGCGGCTAAAAGTGGAGCTATACTATCCTTATTTGCGATCTTGAACCTCAATACCAGAAATTACTAGACCTAAACAAGCATTATTTATTCAGTTAATAAAATCTATTCTATGCATTTAGAATTTATCAAACAGGTAAACAAACCAGTGTCATTTAAATGTACCCGAGCTGATAAATCGAGTACCTATATGTTAATCTTCCATCCCTTTAATTTTGAGCGGAAACTTATCCATTATGTCTTAGAATCTATACTGGGGTTTAATCATGCCTATTTTGGTCTATTGAGCAAAGGCTATAGTTTAAAAGATTTTGAAACGCCTCTTCTATTTAAAAATAATATGTTGAAGCCCGCTAACTTACCAGTTCAGGCGATTCAGGCAGAAATACTGGCGGGTTTGTTTCATGTGGAGTTAAATGATCATGCGGAAATAGAAGACTTTTTGGCTATAGCTAAAATTACATTTGAGGTTCAGCAAATTAAGTTTCCTAAACTCAGCAAAAAGCAAATTACCGAGATTAGGAAAACGATTATCGAATTGTTGGTGCAATGGCAGCAGCTTCAAACTGGCGAAATGCTTTCGCTTGAGTTTCAGTTCAATAAAAATAATTCAAAAGATAAGCCATCTAAACCGAAGTTACCGGAGGGGTAAAAATACCCTTTTCCACCTGCATTAACACATCTAATATGGTGGTCTCGGTTTCTATATTCATTTTCTTTCTCAATCGGTGTCGGGCAGTTTTTACACTATCTGGTGAAATACTGAGCACGGCAGCCGATTCTTTTATATTCAAATTCAATCTTACCAAAGCACAAAGTTTTAGTTCTTTTGGGCTCAAGTTCGGGAATACATTCACCAAGTTATGGAAGAAGTCTGGGTGAACACTTTCGAAGTGCATTTTAAAGTTTTCCCAATCGCGGTCAATGCTCACATGCTGCTGAATTTGATTCTTTAATTGCCTAAAATCTCTTGGCGACCATTGTTTCTGACTTTGCAGAGACTCTATTTTCTCTTGTAGCTCCGTCATCAATTCGTTTTTCTGAATAAAATTCAATGTATACGAAGTGAGTTGTTGGTCTCGGTGTTCTAATTCCATTCTCAATTGTTGTTCTTTGAGTTGGGCATTTTCTTTAATGGTAGTCATGAGTGCCTGAGAGTTTTTTAACTGGTCGTGTTTCCTGTTCACTTTAAGGCGCTGCCATCTAAAAATAAAGAACCCTACAATGAGCAGAAGTAAAAGACTCAATACTAAAATATTAATTTCTAGCTCTCTAATCTGGCTATTACGGTTTAAAAGTTCTATTTCGCTTCTTTGCAATGCCAGCTCTTTCTGCTGTTGCTCATTTTTAAACTTAGCCTCCATCTCTACAATGGCTTCAGTTTTTTCTTTACTGAGCAAAGAGTCTTGCAGTTGGGCATAGGTTTCAGCATGATCAAACGCTTTGCGATAATTATACATGCCCTTGTAAATATCAACTAGCGTAGCATGTAGTTTTGTTTTAACTCGAAGTTGTTGGCTAACTAGCTTTAAACCTTCCAATGCTTCTTTTTCTGCGAACTGATTTTGTCCCATATCACAATACATTGAAGCTTTTGCCTCATGGATTTTAGCCCTGCCTTCATTATCATTTCTATTTTTATAAATGTCCATTGCCATTTCGTAATATTTCTTGGCATCGTTCCATCTTTTTTGCTTGGTAGCCAGTGTACCAAGGTTAATGTAAATGGCATCAGACATAATAGTTTGAGAAGTAGTATCGATGTGATTAATCACTTTTAACCAGTAATATTCTGCCGAATCGTATTGTTCCGTTTGGAAGAAGTTGGCACCGATATTAAATGTTACTGTATTAATACCACTAGTATTATTTAACTCCTCGTCAATTTCTAGCGCTTTTTGGAAATAGTAATTAGAGTTTTCGTAGTGTCCCCAGCGTGCATGGGTAATAGCAATACCATTGTATGCTTTAGAAAGTTGAAAAGAAAAATCTGAGTTGGTTGGCTCAGTTAATTGTAAAGAATCTAACAGCCTAATACTTTGCTGACTTATTTCAATGGCGTACTGAAAATCTCCTTGCCTTCTGTAAATCGAAGATAGATCAATTAATATCTTGCCTTTTGTAAGAGTTAAGTCTGTACGATCTGTTTTTTGAGGAATTCTTTCTAATGCTTTTTCAAGAATATGTTCTCCATCTTTTAGTTTCCCTTGTTCTCTCGAAATAAGTGCTTTGTATCTTTCGATTTCTAAACTTCCTGCCAGCGAATCCATTGGAGCAAGAATGGAGTCTGCAACATGAGTGTAAGCCATAGCCAGTTCAGGTTCTAGGTGATACAGGCTATCCAATTGTTTCTCTATATATTTAATTTTGTCGTGATTTCCAGAAAACTGTTTCAGTTCTGAGAGTAGCGGTGTTGTACTTTGAGCGTGTAATACATCTTGTTGGTAAAAGGATAAAAAAATTAATAAGACACTAGGAAAAAATATTTTGTACTTTGTCATAAGTTCGTCACATAGTTATATGCTGGCAAACCTACTAGTATTTAAGTTTAGTTTCAATCAAAACAGGTAGACAATAGGTAAACATCGGAAGTAGACAATATGTATACAATATGGGTTAAGTTATTGATTTCCAGTTATATGCAAAATAACAATTTTTGATAGGGAGGTTTACAAGTTGGAAATTTTTTGATTTTAGAGCACAAAATCGTTTTCCTAAACCCAAATTAATTGCTCTTGCAAATTACTAAATATATTTGTCTAGTTATTCAAAATTAAAGCTTAATCTAGATGGAAACTCAATTTAAACTAGCAACAGAAGAAGATATTCAGATTGTAATGGAAATGATGAAAGACTTTAATGCCATCTATCAGTATCCATTCGATGCGGAGTTGGGGAGTATAAATCTAAAAAAACTAATGAGTAATCAAGAATTCGGCAGGTTTTGGATAATTTATTCAGGTGATTTAGTTGCTGGTTATGTTGCACTCACTTTCGGTTTTAGTTTTGAATACAAAGGTAGAGATGCCTTTATAGATGAATTGTTTTTGAAAGCAGATTTCAGGGATAAAGGTATTGGCAGACAAACTATGGAGTTTCTAGAAAAGCAGGCAATTGAATTGGGTTTAGGAGCCATCCATATGGAAGTAGAGCGACAAAACGATAAAGCAATTCGGCTTTATACCAAACAAGGTTACGGAGATTTTGACAGAAATATGTTAACTAAAAAGTTTAAATAGGTTTTATTTTGATAGATATAGCAAGATACCACTTATAGAAAATTATTTGTCATTCGTAATTTAGATACTGTTTTTTAAAAGTTTGTGGGCTAAATTGAATGGGAAACTAATTTCCGATTACCCAACAAGCTTTGTAAAATGAAGATAAAACTTTTTTACCTCTCTCTATCACTCTTATTTATAGTAGGTACCAAAAGCATTGCCCAGCATAATCCTTCTTTTGAAGAAGTACTTTCTTTACAGTCGGTGTCAAACCCTGAGGTTTCGCCAGATGGGCAACATGTTCTTTTCACCAGACAAACTGTAGACTGGAAAGAAAACAGGTATGATACTGAAATTTGGATTTCTAAATCTGGTGGAGAACCCTTTCAATTAACTAATAACCTCAAGAATAGCAGTTATGGTGCGCATTGGTCGCCAGATGGTAAATGGATTGCTTTTCTATCTAACCGATCGGATAAAACCCAGATACAAGTAGTAAGAACAGATGGTGGAGAAGCCTTGCAAGTGACTGATACAAAAGGCAATATTTCTAGCTTTGAGTGGTCGCCAGATGGCAAGCAAATTTTGTTTTTACAAGAAAAAGACAATTCTAAAGAGACAAAAAAGCGTGAAGATAAATTTGGTGGCTATGCTGTTGAAGATGACGAATATAGTTTAAGTGAGCTTTGGCTTATAGATTTTAAGCCAGAAAACTTGAATCTCATGCTAAATCCAGAGCAAATGGAAGATTCGGTTTTTAAAGCCAGTTTAGAAGCTAAGATATTAATTGATAGCGCCGATTTTACAATCACTGGATTTGAATGGTCGCCAGATGGCAGTAAAATAGCTTTTGATCATCAACCTGACCCGCTAATAAATACTTTCTTTAAATCTGATATTGCTATTTATGATGTGGCTTCTGGTGAGTATAAAACATTAATTGACAACCCAAGTGCAGATGGATTTATAGCTTGGTCTCCTGATAGTAAGAGTATTTTATATCAGTCGAGTTTAGCTGATACTTCATCAAACTATTATCTCAATGGAAATATTTTCAAGATAAACTTAGATGGTTCTGGCAAGAAACAATTGGCTAAAAACTTTGACGAAGAAGTTTACATAAGAGCTTGGAATGATGCAGGAATTTTTGGTGTAGCTTGGCAAAAGACAAATAGGGCAATAGTAAAAGTTGATTCGGAATCTGGTAAAGTAACTTTGCTAAAAGACATGCCGAATAGAGTATATGACTTCAGTTTATCAGATGATGGTAAAAAGATTGCGTATACAGCCGCAACTAATAGCGACTTGCCCGAACTATATCTAGCAGACTACCCTATAAAATCTGCCAAGAAAATCACCAACGCTACAAAGCAAATAGATGACTGGTCAGTGGCAAATAGCGAAGTGGTTTCGTGGAAAAGTGAAGATGGGGCTGTAATAGAGGGTGCTTTATACAAGCCTCAAGATTATGATCCTTCAAAAAAATATCCTTTAATGGTGGTGATTCATGGTGGGCCAACTGGTATTTCTGTCCCTCAACCAGTCCCTTCCTATGTTTACCCAATTGTTCAGTGGCTTAATAAAGGTGCTTTGGTGCTAAGTCCTAATTACAGAGGTTCTGCGGGTTATGGCGAAAAATTCCGCTCGCTCAATGTGAGAAATTTAGGAGTAGGTGATGCTTGGGATGTGCTTTCGGGTGTAAAAAGTTTAGAAGATAAAGGGATGGTTGATCCCGAAAAAGTTGGTGCAATGGGTTGGAGCCAAGGCGGTTATATCTCTGCTTTTCTCACTACCAATTCAGATAGATTCAAAGCTATCTCAGTTGGAGCTGGCATATCTAACTGGATGACCTATTATGTAAATACAGATATTCATCCATTTACCAGACAGTATTTAAAAGGCACTCCTTGGTCAGACAAAGCAATTTATGAGAAAACTTCTCCGATGACCAATATTAATAATGCTTCAACACCAACGCTCATTCAACATGGAGAGTTTGATAAGCGTGTGCCACCAGCTAATGCCTTTGAGTTATTTCAAGGTTTGCAAGATGTGGGCGTAGAAACCAAGCTGATTATTTATAAAGGATTCGGACATGGCATTAGCAAACCAAAAGAAAGACTGGCTGCCATGTGGCACAACTGGCAATGGTTTGGCAAATACATTTGGGATGAAGACATCAAACTACCTATAGAATAATATTCACTGATCATAAACCTAGCTGCTCAAATTATGAATGAAATAGAAGTGCTTTTGGCACAAACAAAAAGTACACATCACTGGATGAACGAATTGATTTATTCAATTCCAGAAGATAAATGGGGTATTACTCCCGAAAACTTGGATACGAATGTACTCTGGCAAGTTGGTCATTTAATAATGAGTGAAGCTTATCATGGCGTGTTTTGTATTCAAGGTTTTCCGATGGATTTGGTTCAACAAATGCCACTTAGAGATTACTCGAATAGTTTTTCATTTTATGAACCTCCGGCTAATGCAGTTGGGAAATTTAAACCAGAAGATTTAAAAAAGCATCTAAAAATTATTCAAGATAAAGTGCTGGATGTATATGATAAATTGACTTTAGAGGATATGCCAAAACCGCTAGAGCCTACCAAAGTGCCGCATCCAGTGGCTAAAACCAAGTTCGAAGCATTGTCTTGGAATGTGCAACATAACATGTGGCATTGTGGGCAATTAGGCATTCTAAAACGAATTGTGGATGAGCGTTACGACTTCGGTTTAAGGAAGCCCGAATAATTTTTTTGAAAAAATTTATACTGCTTGTGACGAATTCAATTTTTTAGCTACTAATCTTAATAAAGAGCAAGAGTAGCAAATGAAAACCTGCAAAAAACATTTTGTAAAAATAATAGAGGAGCATCAGGGGATAATTAATAACCTCTGTGCTATCTATTATAAAAATATTGAAGACCTACACGACACCCGGCAGGATATTATTCTACAGCTCTGGAAAGCCTTTCCATCTTTTAGGGCAGAATCTAAGGTGAGTACCTGGATTTACAAAGTGAGTTTAAATACAATTCTTTCCAAAAAAAGAAAAGAAAATAGGCAGGGCAAAAGTGAACCTATGGAGATGGTAACTAATAATGAATTTATTAACCAGCAAGTTTCCTTCTCTTTTGACGATAACCTGCAATTGTTAAATCAGTTAATAGCCACATTAAAAGATACAGACAAGGCGATTATTATTCTTTTTTTAGAAGGATATAAAAACAAGGAAATGGCAGAGATGCTTGGGATTACTACTACCAATGTAAGTACTCGTCTCAATCGAATTAAAACAGTGTTGAAAGAAAAATTTAAGATGATAAGTTATGGAGCCTGATCATTTAAAATCTGCGTGGGAAATGTTGAAACTTCAAAATACGCAACATCACATAAATGGAGAGCAAATCTTTGCAATGCTAGATGAACAAGAAAACTCACCTGTTTTCAGTACGCTTAAGATTTTGGCTAATACCGTTTTGCTTTTTGTAATCATGCTTTGCTGCCAAGGGGGATGAGTGGCTTATCTTTAATTTCCTACATCATTTGGGATGTTGACCCTCGAATTTTCCCTTCTATTGATATTTTGC
The DNA here is from genome assembly GCA_002729595.1 of Thalassovita sp. Lineage (GTDB taxonomy): Bacteria > Bacteroidota > Bacteroidia > Cytophagales > Flammeovirgaceae > Chondrinema. The sequence continues at coordinate 19,252 of PBYL01000033.1, forward strand.
GCTGGTATGGTTTAATGTGGTCTTTGGGGATGTTTGCCGCTTTTAAAGTAATGGTTTACATCTACAGAAAAGAGCAGAAAGATGTGTCAGAAACAGATCAACTATTGGTTTATTTGGCAATTGGAGCAATTTTAGGTGCTCGCTTAGGGCATATCTTTTTCTATGATTTTACTTATTATTGGCAGCATCCAATTGAGTTATTACCCTTTCGGTTTACTCCAGAATTTGAGTTTACTGGTATTAGCGGTTTGGCAAGTCATGGTGGAACTATAGGAGCATTACTGGCTTTGTTGTTATACACCCTCAAATACAAACGAAGTTACATTTGGTTGTTAGACAGGTTAATTATTGCAGGAGCTTTACTTGGGAGTTTTATAAGATTTGGTAATCTGATGAATTCAGAAATGATTGGTATTGAAACTAATGTAAACTGGGCATTTATTTTTACTAAAATTGATCTACTACCCAGACATCCCGCTCAACTCTACGAATCTATATGCTATCTACTCACCTTTTTTATACTTTTTGCAGTCTGGCGTACTCAAAGATTCAATGAAACAAAAGGTTTTTTATTTGGATTAGGTATAGTACTTATTTTTACCCAACGATTCTTTATAGAGTTTTTAAAAATTGATCAAGTCCCCTTCGAACAAAATTTACCTCTAAATATGGGACAGCTCTTAAGTCTTCCTTTTATTTTGATTGGAATAGCATTCTTAATATTAAGTAGCAGCCAGTCTAAAAAATTGCATAATTTTTATAATTAAATAGGACTAAACTAAGTCTAGACCTTTCCATTGTTTAAAGGAATTTAAAGAGTATTAAACATATCTTAAGTCTCCCCTCAAAATATTTTTCTATTTATTCACATAAACATATTTTATTAACGTAAGTACTATATGTAGATGTTGTGTAAATAATATGCCTACTATTTTATCAAAAATTTAGTTTTTGCTTTAAAAACTAAGATTATCTTCAAAAGTGTTAATTTATATAGGATGTAATGTTTGTTTAACAATACAAAAACGTAAACATTATAGTGTATCTAGGAGTAGAAATCTCTAGGATTTTTCCAATATTTTTCTCAAATTAATAAAAATATTCCCCCATGTTATACTAGAAATTTAGAAGCTAATGTATGCGTTCGAAGGTTAAATAAATTTTAGCTAAAAACTTTTATATTTTAATTATTAACGCTAATCGAGTTGCTTTTTCAAAGGCATAACAAATTGTTGTAAAATGAAATACCTAGAAAAAGAAATACAAGATAGGATTCAGGGAGGTGATTCTTTTTTTAAAACACTAACGGAAACACTAACAAACGGATTCTGGTATTGGGATTTAAAAAATCCGTCAAGCAAGTGGTCTAGTTCCACTTTTTGGCAAATACTAGGCTATAAGTTAGAGGAAGTGGAGGAGAAAGAATTGTCTTGGAAAGATATTCTTTCCACAGAAGAATATGAGTCTGACCTCGAGTATGCTAATTTTTTTCTAGATAACTCACAACAACAGTATAACAAAAGTATTCCTTTCCAACACAAAAACGGTAGCATAGTTTGGCTCAAAACCACAGGTAGTGTATTACAAAATGATAAAGAAGGCAGCAGTAGAATGCTAGGTTCTTTTCAAATGGTAGTAGATCAGCAGCTCATCCTTCAAGATTCATACATCGGAACCTACGAAATGAATCTGCAAAATGGGAATGTATATTATAGTAATGAATGGGTTGCTTCATTAGGTTACGAATATGCAGAGATTGCACCATTAAATATGGATACTTGGCAAAAGCTCACTCACCCAGATGATTTCAGTAAGACGATTACCACTATGCAAGATTATATAAGTGGGAAGATACCTGCTTATAGAGTCGAGTTTAGGATGAAACACAAGAATGGTAATTGGGTGTGGATAGAAGGGAATGGAAAAATAACTAGAAGAAATAAAGATGGCTTACCTACTTGGATGTCTGGTTATTATAAAGATATAACAGAGCCCAAGAAGAAGGAAGACCATTTAAGTAGAGTAAAAATCTTGCTAGACAAGAGTTTTGAGATAGCACAGATAGGCACTTGGGAGATTGATTTTATAAACGAAAAACTCCATTGGAATAAAGAAACAAGAGACATATTTGAAGCTGCCGAAGATTATGAGAGAAAATATGCAGATGGACTCATGCATTACAAAGAAGGTTATAGCCGACTTACATTATCTAAAGCTTTAAATAATGCATTAGAAAAGGGTGAAAGCTTTGATATAGAAATTGAGATTATTACCAATAATAAAAATGTGCGATGGGTAAGAAAGGTGGGTTTCCCTGTAGTAGTGAATGGAAGATGCGAGAGTGTATATGGTATTTTAATTGATATTGATAGAAAAACTAAGCTTATAAAGAACTTGCAATTCCAAGAAGAAAGGTTTAGAGGAGCATTTGAAAATGCTGGTAATGGCATGGCAATCACATCTAAAGATGGTAAATTCCAGAAAGTGAATAAAAGTTTTACGCAGATGCTTGGTTACACTGAAGAAGAGTTATTAACCAAGACATTTAAAGAAATTACCCATCCAGAAGATTTAAAAAGAGATGTAAAGTTAGTAGATAAGCTACTGTATAGTGATAAAGATTACTTCCAAATAGAGAAAAGATATTTACATAAATCTGGCAAAGAAGTATGGGCCATGCTATCTGTTTCTTTAGTAAGAAATGAGAATAAAGAGCCGATACATTTTGTGGCTCAAATTACCAATATAACCCAAGAAAAAGAGGCTATAAGAGCAAAAGAAAAAAGCGAGCGTAGGTTTAAAGAAATCTTTGATAATACCTATCAACTTATAGGCTTTTTAGATTTAGATGGTGTAATACTCGAGGCGAATAGACAAGCACTAAATTTTGTAGACTTAAAAGAGGAAGAGGTTATTGGTGTAGAAATTTGGAAAACTAAATGGTGGAAAGGTCAAGAAGAAGACCAGAGAAAGCTACAAGAAGGTGTAGCAAGAGCAGCTAAAGGAGAGTTTGTGAGGTTTGAAACCATCAATAATGATAGATATGGTAATGAAATAACCGTTGACTTTAGCTTAAATTCGGTTTTTGATGATGATGGAAATGTAATCTCCATTATTGCTGAAGGTAGACCTATACAAGAAATGGTGGAGGCTAGAAACGATCTGGCATTTTTAAATAGCAGACTTAAAAACATATTAAATGCCAGTGCATATGTAGCCATTATAGAAACAGACTTAAAAGCAAATGTGACCTTGTTTAATAAGGGCGCAGAAAACCTGTTGGGATATGATGCGAGTGAAGTAACACATAGTGCAAACATTGCAATGTTTTTGCCTCGAGACGAAGTGATAAAGAACATCCTCAAAATAAAGAAAGATGATTCTAGGCATATTGATGATTTTGACATTGTATTAGAGCATTTAAAGGAACATCCTGCTCATTTTGAAGAGTGGAATTTTATAAGAAAAGATGGTAGCAGATTTCCGGGTATAATGACCCATTCACCAATTTATAATAAAGACAACGAGTTGGTGGGTACCTTAGCTATTATTACAGATTTAACTAAAGTAAAAGAAGCAGAAGCAGAAATTAAAAGCCTTCACGAAGTTACCAAAGACCAGAATGATAGGTTAATTAACTTTGCCCATATTGTTTCACATAATTTGAGATCGCATTCTCGCAATTTATATGTGCTTTTAGATATGCTTAGAAACCAGCAACCTCGTGTAGCTGAAAATGAGTTTTTTCCACTGATAATGAAAGGCTCTGGCAATCTAAAAGAAACGATAGACCACTTAACAGAAGTTGTTGCGATTAATACCAGAACCGCAGACAAATTAAAAACTATACATCTGTCTAAATATGTAGATAATGCAATAGTAAATGTGAAAGGGTTGGTGATGCAAAACACCTGTTCTATTAGAAGTTATGTAGAGCCCGATTTAAAAGTAATGGGCATACCGGCTTACATAGAAAGTGTGGTGCTGAATTTCCTTACAAATTCGATTAAATACCGCTCTACCAAAAGGGAACTCGAAATAAAAATTACAGCAATAGAGCAAAAAGATTATATAGTACTTTGTTTTGAGGATAATGGCTTGGGCATAGACTTAAAAGCTCATGGCGAAAAGCTATTCGGATTGTATAAAACCTTTCATGGGAATGATGATGCCAGAGGTGTTGGGCTCTTTATTACCCGAAACCAGATTGAGGCAATGGGCGGTACAATTAAGGTAGAAAGCGAATTAGACAAGGGAACAACTTTTAAAGTGTTCCTCAAAAAGGCGCATGCTTCAAAAGATGTTCTTGTCTAAATTTATATTTTATTCCTTCACTACTGGCTGTGTCCAAGCAGTTTCTGTATCTCCTGTCTGGTAAGGGTTTTCTTTTAATTTGTCAGATATAATTTTTGCCCTCACAAATAAATCTCCCTCTTTTAAAGTGTACGAAGCTTCTAAACCTTCCACTTCATTAAATAAAGTTCCTACATTGTCTGCTTCTGAGTTTCTGTGTCCCCAAAACTGAATGGAATATTTTACTCCTTCTTCTGGCTTTACTTTAATGTTTAGCGTTTCACCATCAAAATGTAGGGTTTCTAATGCTACTCCAGTGCTAGAATAAAAGTCTCCATTTTCCATAGCGGTTACGATTGATTCTGGTGATAAATCCTCCGCCTGAACCATTACCCATCCTCTGCCTGCATTACTTTGGTCACTACTCATTACCAAATAACTGTGGGCATCATCAACTGCCAAACCGTATAAAAGTGGTTTGTTACTGTTTAAATAAGAAACCTGAACCATATCCCAAAGCGTTTCCATACTTGGTCTGAGTGAGTCTCCGTAATTGTGCACAGCAGGGTGACCATTATAAACTTCAAAAAATCTTTCCCCATCTAACTTCATAATATCTTCAGGAGTAATAGCCCAAATAAAATTAGGGTGATTAATATGCAAAAACATGGGAACTCCAGTACTATCTCTTTGAGCTTTTACTGCATCAAGATTATTTTGTAAAACTTCAGCAACTGAGTTACCATGCTGTGGTTGAATTAACTCTTGAATGTTGGTTACATTCATGTGGATTGGTTTTCCATCGTAACCATCAGAAACTTCTTCTGATTGAATAATGAGAAATTTGCCTTCTTCTTCAAATAGTGGGCGGTATTCTTCTAATGTCTTTAGCTTTACCAGCATACTTCCAGAAGTATCATTTTTATATTGTACCCACTCTTCACCATACTTCTCTAAATATTTCTGGAAAGCCTCCTGATACATTCTCGCTTTAGGGATCAACTTCCACTTTTCACCTTTTGCAATAATGTTATGTTCAGACAGCACTATAAAATCGTAGTTGTGCGTCTTGTACCAATCCATTATCATTTCTGGATAATCATCTCCATCACTCCAAAAAGAGTGTGTGTGCAAATTACCTTTGTACCATTTTTTTTCGCTGGTAGGTACTTGTTTGGGTGTGGAGCAAGAGGTAATAAAAATAATTGAGAGTAAATAAAAAAAGTATCTTAAAAACATAATGGGTTGGATGTAATGTACTTGTGTAAATATAATCTATGCAGTTTTTAACTATGTGAAGCAAAGACTAAGTTAAGTTTAACTTATCACTTAATTTAGATAAAGTAATTGAAGAATTGCAGCTTTAGACATACCTTAAGGCAATTTTTTAATAGATACACATCTTTTACTCATGAAAAAACTGAAACTTACCGGGATATTTATCCTGATATCAATTGCTGCATTTGCACAAAGTGAACTTGCTACAGAAAATGTAATATTGATCACTTTTGATGGGTTGCGTTGGGAAGAGTTATTTACTGGTGCAGATCCAGAATTGATTGAAAATAAAAAATATGTTGAGGACATTGATCACTTAAAAGCTACTTTCTGGAAAGATGATGCCCTAGCAAGAAGAGAAGTTTTAATGCCATTCTTTTGGAACACCATTGCCAAAGAAGGTCAAATTTATGGCAATCGCAAGTATAACAATCATGTAGATATTAAAAACAAACAGTGGTTTTCTTATCCAGGATATAACGAGATATTATCTGGTTTTCCTGATGATGATCGCATACATAGCAACGATAAAATTGAAAACCCAAACAAAACTGTTTTAGAGTTTATTAATAACCAGAAAGCATTTAAAGGAGAAGTTGCTGCTTTTGGTTCGTGGGATGTTTTTCCGTACATCATCAATGAAAAGAGAAGTGGAATTCCTGTAAATGCTGGTTTCGAAACAGCTACTGGAAATGATCTAACTGATACCGAAAAACTACTCAATAAATTACAAACTGAAGTACCAAGCCCTTGGTCATCGGTAAGGTTAGATGCATTTACACACAATTATGCTTTAGAATACCTTAAAAAGAATCAGCCTAAAATGTTATATATCTCTTATGGTGAAACAGATGATTTTGCTCATGAGGGGAAATACGATGCTTACCTTAACTCCGCACACAGAACCGACCAGTTTATAAAAGAACTTTGGGATTGGGCACAGTCTCAAGAACAGTACAAAGGTAAAACTACCTTCATCATCACAACAGATCATGGTAGAGGTGCTAGTGACAAGTGGAAAGATCATGGCATAGAAGTAAAAGGTGCTGGCTCTATCTGGATTGCCGTAATGGGGCCAGATTCTGAGGCTTTGGGAGAAGTAAAAACCAAAGGGCAATTGTACCAAAATCAGGTAGCAAATACTGTAGCCACTTTATTAGGTTTGGAATATACCAACCAAAAAGAAGTGGGCAAGCCAATTAGCTCTGCAATTAAAAAAATGGAAGAATAATTAATTTTTAATTGCTTTATTATATTTTTGAGAACTGCTGAATAATTTTTCTGGAGTTCAAATTATATAATCAGAATAAACAAATAGAAAGCAGGGGATAGGTAAAGCATTTTACACCCTGCTTTTAATAATGGGTAAAATCCCTGTATAGATTATTTTCCTTTTAATTTTTAAAAGGGCAGGCTTATCCCACGCACCAATGAACCAGCAAAAAGCTATGCTTAGTGTATAGGAAACACTTAACTATCTGTAAATACTTTTCAAGAATATTCAGCTTCATTTGTTAGTACACGATTTGTAATTGAGCTTTCAGTTTCGATCTGAGGTATTGTGTTCAGTGATTGAAAATCTAAGCCTACCTAAGTTTGACTGTAAGTAAACAAACTGGCTAACAAACTACTACCGGCAGATACTTTAGATTAATTTAATCTTGGGTTTCTACTAATCAATTGTATGGGGGCTAAAGAGGCCGCTTAAGTAAATTAATTAAACTAATGAGTAAACAAAGATTTCTTTCACTGGATGTTTTTAGAGGACTAACAATTTTTTTAATGATCACCGTAAACTCTCCCGGATTAGGGGCGGAGCCATTTGCATTTTTAGAGCACGCACAATGGTTTGGGTTTACATTGGCAGATTTAGTTTTTCCTTCCTTTCTATTTGCAGTTGGTAACGCAATGAGCTTTTCAATTAAGAAATTCGATAGCGACGCCGATTTCTTAAAAAAAGTATTAAAAAGAACTTTCCTTATTTTCCTTTTCGGGTACCTAATGTATTGGTTCCCATTCTTTGTAGTAGGCGAAGACGGTTCAATTGGCATAAGTCCAATTAGCGATACACGTATTATGGGTGTTTTACAAAGAATTGCCCTTTGTTATGGTTTTGCAGCAATTATAGTAAGATACTTATCAGTAAGAATGATATTGATTGTTTCTGCACTTTTACTTTTCGGATACTGGATAATACTTTACCTATTTGGTGTACCAGGCGAAGAATTAACTAAAATGGGAAATGCAGGTACTTTGCTAGATCATTTCATTCTAGGCGATAGCCACCTATACCACGGTGACGGTGGAGATGCATTTGACCCAGAAGGTATATTGAGTACACTACCATCTATTGTAAATGTCTTGTTTGGTTATTTGGCAGGTTTATACATTCAAAAAGGTGGGAAAAATTATGAGACAATTGCCAAGTTGCTAATGGCGGGAGCTGTAATGTTATTAGGAGCTGTAACTTGGGATTTAATGTTCCCAATAGGCAAAAAACTGTGGACTAGCTCATTTGTATTATACACTGTAGGTATCGATTTATTAATGATCTCATGCCTTATTTACCTCGTTGAAATTAAGAATATCAAATTTGGCGTAAACTTCTTCAACATACTGGGTAAGAATCCACTGTTTTTATACTTGCTTTCAGAGATTTTATACATGACCATGAGAATGATTTATGTGACTCCAGAATTGGATACTTATGGATGGTTCAGTATAAAAATATTCCAGAATATTGCACCGGGTCCAGTAGGTTCACTGCTTATGGCTTTAGCATTTACAATGGTTTGCTGGCTAGCAGGCTATGTGCTCGATAAGAAAAAAATATACATCAAAATATAGGTTAAAACCAGAGGAGGGAGTCTAACTTCCTCCTTTACTTATCTTCAAAGTCGATATAAATTAACACTGAACTTTTTAGGAATTTTAAATCTATTTTGTGTAGATTTAGCTTAATAAGGGAAATTTTTGAATTTTTCAGTGATCTTCCTTCCTAGTATATCATGCTCAACACATATGCACTATCCTAAAAATTGAATGCATCAATCAGTTTGCACCTTGGGAGATGATTCAATAATATGATCTAAATATTACCAGACTGAAATAACCAGCTAGACAGTAGCACAGCAACATTTACTAGAAATAAACACCAGTTTTATTAACAGGTTGGAGTAATGGTTAAATTTCGGTTAACGATTAATTAGTGTATTTAATAGAATAGTAATATAGAATTTCGATGTGAATTATTGATTATTCCGACCTTTGAATCCAAGGTTATTCTTTATGTATTGCCATGAACCTGAATGATAGTAAACTCTTTTGCGATTTAAAAAATGGAAGCAGCGATGCTTTTGAGCAACTTTATGTGGCTTATAAAACGCCTGCTTTAAAGTTTTGCTTTTCCCTATTAAAAGATATGGATGAGGCAGAATGCATGGTTCAGGATGTGTTTATGCAATTGTGGATTAAAAGAGCGAAACTCAATACACAAGCAAATTTTCAATCTTACCTTTTTTCTTGTTTAAGAAATAGGGCATACGACCATTTTAAAAAGATTAGAAGAAGCGAGCTTGCAATTGACAACCTAAGCAGAAAGATCGAAACTTTACAACAAGTAGAAGAAGTAGACGAAACTATAAAAATAGAATCGCTGCAAAAGGCTGTAGAAGAATTACCTACCAGTAGAAAAGCAATTGTTAAACTTCGCTACGAAGGAGGCAAGTCTTATAAAGAAATTGCCGACCATTTAAATATTTCTAGCAATACAGTAAAAAACCAGTTAATTAAGGCGAAACATTATTTAAGAAGCCATGTAGATATTAGCTTGGTTATTTGTATGCTAATTCCATTGAAATCTTTTTTTGAATAATAGTCTATTATGTGCTGTACTTCTACTTACCTGTTTAAGGTAATATTTTCCCGTTTTGCATCGTCTGCATTCGTTTATCACAAATATTTTTGCCCGTCTAGATTACGCCAATATTAATTTAAAAAAATTCATAATTTTTTTTCAAAAGCAGATAGTCCTTTTTTTTCGACACAGAGTATTCAAGAAAAGAAGAGTCAGATAAAAACAGTCAGTAATTTTTTATTATAATACTTCTGATTTTTAGGATACAGCATACAAGTTATGAACATAGAAAGGGAGAAAATTAGAAAATTAATATCAGATTATCTTTCCAACAAGATAGACTCGGATCAACTCAATCTGTTTTTAGAAGGGTTTGATAAAAAAGAAGTTGAGGAAGAATATGATTTTGTGCTCAAAAATCATTTTGATAATCTGGTTTTGACTGAAGACTTTGAGCAAAAAGCACAACAAGAAGAAAGTGAAAAACTAAAAGAAGCTAGAGCAATTGTACAGCAAAACCAAATTAAAAGTATTGGTTATAATAAGAGTACAAATGTGTGGTCTTCTGTTTCTGGCATTGCTGCAACCGTAAGTATTATTTGCTGTGTAGTAGCAGTATTTTGGGTAATGACACAAGAAAAAGCTCCCAAAAAAGAAGACTTACCAGTTATCAGTTTTGAAGAAAGATACACGCAGCCTGGTACCAAAGCTTCTTATACATTATCAGATGGAAGCTTTATTCATTTGAATGCAGAAAGTAAATTAAGTTTTCCGCAAGAGTTTAACGGAAAAGAGCGATTAGTGAAAATGGGTGGTGAGGCATACTTTAAAGTAAAGAGAGACGAAGAGCGACCATTTGTAATTGAAGCTGAAAAGATAAAGATCAAGGTACTTGGTACAGCTTTTAATGTAAAGGCTTACGACGAAGAAGACGAAATAGTAGTAGCCGTAGAAAGCGGTAAAGTAATGGTTACCGATCTAGAAATGAACTCAGAAAAATTCATACTTACTAAAAACCAAAAACTGGTTTATAGCAGAAAGGAAAATAAATTCAAAGTTACTGATGCGAACATCAGCTCAGATTTAAATTGGAGAGAAGGAGTTTTAAAATTCAATAATACTCCCTTTTCTGAAATTGAAAGAAAGCTGGAAAGATGGTATGGGGTAGATATACAAGTAGAAGATAAGTCAGTCTATTCAAGAAAAATTTCGGGGGTTCATAAAAATGAAAACCTGAAGGCGGTATTAGAGTCAATCAAATTTGCATTTGGTATTGACTATGAAATAAATGGAAAAACTGTGAAACTAAAAACATTTTGACTTATGATAACAAAGTGCAATTCATCATAGTGCAAAATATTGAAAAATCGCATTGGAACGAAATTTTGGCCGATCTCATCCAATGCGACTAATTCAAGAATTAAATTATTAATCCCAAACCCAAAAGTATGAAATTTAAAACAATTACTAAAAGATTGCTAATGCGATTGTTTTTGTTAGCAGTAATTACGACCATAGGCGCGAGTTTCGTTTCGGCGGAAAACTCCCTTGGTCAAAGTCTGAAAAAGACCGTTGTTAACCTTGAAACTAAACAAGGCAGCGTATCCGAAATAATTAGTGAAATTACGGAAGAATCAGGTTATGTATTTCTATATGAAGATCAGCTTAAGCGCGAGTTGAATCAGAATGTCAATATAGAAAATGCAGCAAACTTATACGATATTTTAACAGATATTTCTAAACAGGCATATCTAGAATTTAAAGCGGTAAATCATAATATTACAATCCGCAAAGCAAAAACCACTATTGCTAGCACTACCGAATTGGTAGAAGAAGAAATGGATGTTACAATTAGTGGTACTGTTTACAATGAAGATAATGAGCCACTAGTTGGTGCAACTGTTTTAATTAAAGGTACTACTCAAGGTACAGTAGCAGATATAAATGGTAAATTTAGATTAGATGTACCAGATCAAAGTGCGGTACTTCAAGTAAGCTACATCGGTTACGAAGAAACAGAAGTTACAGTAGGAAGCCAAACTTATTTTGAGATTACACTTATTCCTTCTTTACAACAATTGAGTGATATTGTAGTAACTGCTTTGGGTATTAAAAGGGAAGAAAGATCTTTGGGATTCTCAGTAGGTAGAGTAGATGGTGAGTCAGTTTCTAGAGTTGCGCAAGAAAACGTACTAAACGGTATTGCTGGTAAAGTGCCAGGTGTTGTAATTAACTCAACTGGTGGTGCTGGTTCTTCTGTAAGTATGGTTATTAGAGGTGCAACTTCATTAAATACAGATAACCAACCATTGTTTGTAATAGATGGTGTGCCAGTAGCAAACACATTAAATAACGTAACTGAGTTTGGTAATAGAAACTCTGTTGACTATGGTAACGCTATATCTGACCTTAACCCAAATGATATTGCAGATATTTCAATCTTGAAAGGGCCAAGTGCTGCTGCACTTTACGGTTCAAGAGCTGCGAATGGTGTAGTACTTATCACTACAAAATCTGGTAAGAATTCAAACGGTATGACAGTAAATGTAACTTCAAGTACTGTGTTTGATAACCCATACAAATACCTAGATTTCCATTCTAAATTTGCTACAGGTGTTAGACCTTATACTCCAGACAATAATCCTTACGGTGTGTTAACTATCGACGAAGGTTCTGCTGCTGGTGTGGGTCCGAGATTAGATCAAGGTTACTATGCAATTCAATGGAATAGCCCAGTTGATGAAAATGGTGATGCGATTCCAACGGAGTTAGTATCTCACCCGAATAACGTAGCTAACTTTGTTCAAACTGGTTTTAACACAACAAACGGTGTTTCTATTTCTAATAATAATGAAAAGATGAACTACCGTTTAGGTCTTACTAATATGAGTAGCGAAGGTATTGTTCCTAACTCAGATTTATTTAGAAACAGCTTCTCTCTTAACTCATCAGTTAAAGCAAAAGATAATTTAACGATTAGTAGTGTTGTAAACGTAAACAGAACATGGTCTAACAACAGACCTGCTGGTAACAGAGGTGCTAACCCGTTAGAGTGGGCATATAAAGTTTCTCCACACATCGATATTCGTGATCTTCAAGATTACTGGGTAGACGGACAAGAAGGTTTACAACAAATTTCTCAGTCTATAGGAGATTACAACAACCCTTACTTTCTTGCTTACGAAATTAACAACAGCTTTACTAGAGACAGAGTTTTCGGTAACTTAATGGCTGAGTGGGAGATTATTCCAGATTTAACTTTAATGGCAAGATACTCACTTGACCAATACAATGAAGTAAGAGAAACAAAAGGTGCTAATAGTTACGATAGAGATGCAAACGGTATCTATGGTATAAGCAACCTAAAAAGATATGAGCGTAACGCAGACTTCCTTTTAACTTATAATAAAGGCTTAGGCGATTTCAGTTTTAACGTATCGTTTGGTGGAAACACAAGATACAACTTTGCTCAGTCTGCGTCTGTATCAACAACAAGAAACAATGGTTTAACACTGCCAGGAGTATATACAACTGGTAATATTGTACCTAACACGCAATCTCTAAGCAGTAGCAATTCAGAGAGAGTTGTAAACAGTTTGTATGGTATTGCTAACATCGGTTATAAAGACATGATCTATCTTGACGTAACTGCAAGAAATGACTGGTCTAGTACTTTACCAGCAGAGAACAGATCTTATTTTTATCCATCTGCTGCATTGAGCGTATTAGTGAACGAAGTTATTCCAATGAGTAGTTCTATAGATATGTTTAAACTGCGTGCTGGTTGGGCGCAAGTAGGTAACGATGCTCCAGTTTACTCTTTATATCCAACTTTAGATAATGTTGGTTCTTGGGGAGATGTTCCAAGATATAGCTATTCTCAAAGTTTATTAAACCCTAATCTTAAACCAGAGATTGCAACTTCTTGGGAAGCTGGTGTTGACTTACACTTATTTAGCAACCGCTTAAGAATTGAAGGTACTTATTATCTTTCTGATAACGAAAACCAAATTCTTGGAATTTCTCTTCCTGCATCTTCAGGTTATACGTCTAAAAAAATCAACACTGGTTTAATTCAAAGTAAAGGTTGGGAATTGTTAGTTGGAGGTACTCCAGTAGAAACTGAAAACTTAAGATGGGACTTAAACTTTAACATCTCTAGAAACAGAACTAAGATTGTTGAGTTGAGTGATGATCTTGACATATTTACTTTCTGGACAGATGCGAAAGGTGGTGCATGGACTTACGAAGGTGAAACTATTGGTGATATTTACGATAATGAATTAGTAAGAGTAGAGGATGAAAATTCTCCATACTATGGTTATCCTATTCTAGACGAAAATGGTTCTTGGCAATCAATTGATGCTGAAGACTCAAAAACTAAAATCGGTAACTTTAACCCAGATTTCTTAGCAGGTTTACAAACTTCAGTAAGTTATAAAAACTTTACCTTAAACATGACTTTCGATTGGAGACATGGAGGTCAGTTTGTTTCTCAAACATACCGTTACAGCGAGTCTGATTTAAAAACTCAAAGATGGTTAGATCAACTAATCAACCCAGATGGTAGAACAGATGCTGAGTTGAGAGACTGGTTAGTAGCTAATGAAGAAACACTTATTAAAGATGGATTTAACTTAGTAGGTGGCCCTGGTGATGAGTATGGTGGTTATCCTTTAACTTATAATGTTACCGTAAACGACGGTGTGTTTAACCCAGGTGTTATTGCTCAATACGACGAAGATGGAAACATCATCGGTTATACTGAGAACTTAGGTGGAGAAGATACTAAATACATCCCTTATGCAGATAACTATCCTTGGGACTTTACCAAAGCAGCTACTTTCGATGCAGATTACATCAAACTTAGAGAGATATCATTAGGCTATAGCCTTCCATCTTCTTTAGTTAGTAAGTGGGGTATACAAAGAGCAAGTGTAGCTGTATTTAGTAGAAACCTTATTTTATGGACAAAAGCTAAAGTGGGTATAGATCCAGAAAATGCTTTCCAGCCAGAATCAAGTACACAAGGTGGAGGTATCCAGTTTAAGCAGGGTATCGAAAGATACAACGTAACCCCTTGGGTTATTCCTGTAGGTGTAAAACTTGACTTAACCTTTTAATTGAGACTATAAAAGCATTGAATTATGAATATATTTAAAAAGAAACAGATATTATTTTTATTCTGCCTGCTATTCTCGGTTTTTGCTTGTGAAGACTTGGACGAACTAGTAGAAAACCCGAATGGTATAGACCCAGAAAACTCTAACCTTAACTTAATACTTTCTACAGTATTAACAGAAACAGGTATGACTGTGGTTGATCTTGGTTATGGTGATATTGCCGGTGTAATGCAACATACACAAAAAGATGCTTGGTTTTCTGGCCACAATGATTACGATTGGTCAGACCAAAGCTGGGCAGGATATTATTCTATCCTTGTAGATAATGAGAAAGTATACGAAAAAGCAGTTGAGCAAGGCTTAGAATTTCAGCAAGGTGTTACTATGGTAATGAAAGCTTACTTATTTGGTACAATTGCAGATTTATGGGGCGATGCACCTTTTACTTATGCAATTCAAGGTGATTTAGGCGGTACTGAATATTTAACGCCAGCGTACGATTCTCAAGCAGATATTTACCACGGTGTTATTGAATATCTTCAATCAGCAAACACATTGCTTTCTAAAGATGCAGAAGAATACGATGAGATTTACGAAGAAGGTGATGTATTCTATGAAGGTGATCCTGCAAAATGGAGAAAATTGGCAAACTCTCTTATGTTGAGATACTACATGAGACTTTCAGAAAAAGAACCAACTTTTGCTCAAAGTGGAATAGAAGCAATTATGGCAGATCAAAACACTTATCCTGTAATTACAGAAAGTGGAGACGATGCTTTAATGGATTTCTTATCTGATAAAAGTGAAAACTCTTGGCCTGGTAACTCAGAGCTAACTGATGTAAGTGGTAGCGAATATAGAAGGAAAAAAATGTGTGCTACTTTGGTAGACAAAATGCAAGAACTTACAGACCCTCGTTTAGAGCTTTGGGCACAAAAAGTAGAAATTCCATTAGTTATAGACGAAACATTATCTTCTGGAACAGATACTATTATTGATAATGTAAGATACCTTGCTACAGATGCAATTGGCGAAGAATCAATTGATACTGATCCGGAATATGTAGGTCTTCCTCCATCAGTTTCAGCTTTACCTTCTTCTTATAACTTAAACCCAACTCCGGGTCAGTTATCTTACAACCCTCATGTATCTTACTTAAACGAGAGATATACACAGGCTTCTGGAGACTTCTTACAATCAAGATTATTAACTGCTTCTGAAGTAAACTTTATCTTAGCTGAGGCAGCACAAAGAGGTTGGTCTGTAGCTGGTGATGCGCAGTCTTATTACGAAGCTGCAGTGTTAGCATCATTTGAGTACTGGGGAGTAGACGATCAGTATTCAGATTATATCTTAGGCGAAGCTGCTTTTGATGGAACATTGGCTCAAATTATCGAGCAAAAATGGATTTCAAACTGGGCTGCTGCTGCAGAATCTTGGTTCGATTACAGAAGAACAGGTTATCCAGAACTAGTAGCAGGTCCTGCTGCAGACCGTTCTGTATTGCCAGTAAGATTCTATTATATGACTGATGAATTACTTATTAATTCAACTAATGCAAACGAAGCTGTTGATGCGCTAGAGGAAACTTCTTACACTCAAGCAGATGGTAAAAACAGTGCTTGGGCTAAGTTCTGGTTATTACAAGGAACAACCAAGCCTTGGTAAAACATATTTGAAGGGTGGTGAAAACTGCCCTTCACTTTTATATTATAATCAATCTCAAAAAGCAATCAGCATAAATTTTATTTTATACTAACACCTTACTATGTATTTAAAAACTTACAATCACCTTCTTCTTTTATTAGCATTATTAGTTTCTTGTAATGTGAGTGATCACCATCACCACGATGATCATAACCATGAACACGCCAATAAATACAATGATTACTACGATGGAGTAGTAGACAAAATTCTTTTCCCATCAAAATCACCAGACAGAGTAATTCTAAACTTAACAGAAAATCCAGTTGAATCTGTAGCTGTAAACTGGAGAACAGATACTACTGTAACTGCTGGAGTGGTAGAATATACTTTAGCCGATCCGGGATCAAAGTTTAAGGAAAATGTAAAAAGCATTAAAGCAGAAACTAGCCTATTAGTTTCTCAACACGAAAAAGAACCAGAAATAGCAGCAAATTACCACGCTGCAATTATTGATGGTTTAAAAGCTGGCGAAAAATATGTTTACAGAGTTGGTAGCGAAGGAGCTTGGAGTGAATGGTTCCAATACCAAATGCCAGATCCAGAAAACAAACCACTATCATTTGTGTATTTCGGAGATGCGCAAAACGAAGTAAAATCAATGTGGTCGAGAGTAATTAGAGAGGCATACAAAACTATTCCTGAAGTAGATTTTATGTTGCATGCCGGAGACCTAATTAACCGCCACGATAGAGATATAGAATGGGGAGAATGGTTTTATGCGGGAGGATTTTTGCATGCCATGGTTCCAAGTGTAATGACTCCCGGTAACCACGAATACAGAAACGTTGTACTTTCTCCGCAATGGAAACCGCAATTTAACTTGCCATCTAACGGGCCAGAAGGTTTAGAAGAAACTTGTTACTTTATCGATTACCCTAATGTGAGAATTGTTTCTCTAGATGCAGAGCAAATTGATGAATCTGCTAAGTTTAGAAATGCACAGAAAAAGTGGTTAGATGAGTTGCTAGCAAAAGACCCTAGAAAGTGGACAATACTTACTTTCCATTATCCGGTTTATTCTACCAAGCCGAATAGAGATAATGAAAAACTGAGAAATGAGTTTAAGCCGATTTTTGATAAATACAAAGTTGACATTGTTTTACAAGGCCACGACCACGCATACGGAAGAGGAATGGTTAACAATGTGCCAACGGGATCAAAAGTACGTGAAAATGAGTCGGGAACTATGTATGTGGTTTCTGTGAGTGGGCCAAAAATGTACGAAGTATCAGACGATCCGTGGATGGAAAGAAGAGCGGCAAACACCCAGTTGTTCCAAGTAATCTCTATTGAAAACAACACGCTTTCTTATAAAGCTTTTTCGGCAGATGGAAGATTATATGATGCTTTTGATTTAAATAAGTCTGAGGGGAAACCAAACAAGTTGGTAAATAAAATTCCTGATGTGAAAGAGCGATTAGGAGACTGATAAGGAACTTAACCAATGAACATGTCTAAACTTATGAAGTGCAGTTTAAAAAATATAGCTCTTACTCTTGCCGGATTTCTATTGATTCTCGCAGAAATACAGGCTCAGAATCGAGTTGATGAGCTAAGAAAAATTTTGCTCGATGCTGATGGCAGAGTAATGGTCGCATCACATAGAGCTGTACATAATAGATATCCAGAAAACTCTTTGGCTGCTATTCAAGAGGCGATTGATCTTGGTATAGACATCATCGAAATTGATGTGAAAATCACCAAAGACAGTGTGCCTATTTTGATGCACGACAGAACGATAGACAGAACAACTACAGGCAAGGGCGATCCTGAAACTTTAACTTTTGAAGAGATACAACAATTTTTTCTTGTTGAAAACGGAAAACCTACTAAACACAAAATACCCACTTTAGAAGAAGCACTTAATTTGGCTCACGGTAAAATTCTGGTCGATTTGGATATGAAAACCGATTGGCTAGAAAACGTGATTAAAGTGGTTCACAAAACCAATGCTACCAAAGAAGTTTTCTTTTTTGATAGCGATTACGAAGTACTTAAAAGATTACAGGCAGCCGACAAGAATTTTATGTTAATGCCTAGAACACATTCATTAGAAGAAGTGGATTCTGCCATTGCCTTGTTTTCACCTGAGATCATCCATATCGATTATTCTTTTTACACAAAAGAAGTAGCTGATAGAATTAGCAAAGCCGGAGCACGTATTTGGATAAATGCACTTGGTCAACCAGATAGAGCTTTAAGAGAAGGGCACATTACCCCAACACTTAACAGCTTGACTTTGTACGGTGCAGATGTAATACAGACAGACGAGCCAGCTTTAATTCAAAAGAGTATTCCAATAAATCCAATAAGAAAACCTAAACATGCTGGTGTGTATGTGGTAGCACATCGCGGAGCACATCAAAATATTCCGGAAAATACCTTGGCTGCTTACCAAAAAGCCATTGATTTAGGAGCCGATTTTGTCGAAGTAGATATTAGAACAAGCAAAGATGGAGAGCTAGTTAGTATCCATAATAAAGAAGTGGATAAATATATATTGAAAGGCAAAACAGGTTTAGTGGCAGACAAAACCCTAAAGGAATTACAAAAACTAGATATTGGCAGCAGGGTAGATAAAAAGTGGAAGAGCGAACGCATTCCAACTTTCGAAGAGATATTAAAATTGTGTAAAGGCAAAATCGGAATCTATCTGGATGTAAAAGATGCCGATGTAGATAAGATGCTTGCTTTAATAGAGAAGTATGAGATGCAAAATGAAATTTTCTGGTATGCCAGTGTAGATAAATTGAAAGAGGTGCAAGCAGCTTGCCCAGATTGTTTGGTTATGCCAGACCCAGACATTGCTAAAAACTTGGATAAAGTATTTGAGGCTTTTAAACCATCTATTATTGCAGCAAATTGGGAAGGTTTTTCAGAAGAAGGTTATGAGGAGAAAGCACATAAAAACAGTGCAATTATTATTGTAGACGACAATGGGAGTGAGACTTGGCAAAAAGCATTGGATTTAGGTTGCAATGGAATTCAAACAGACGATCCGGAAGGATTAATTAATTTTTTAAATTCAATAGAACAAAACAGTAACTAGAAATTAAAATACATTTTGGTGTAGTAATCCTAATTCAATTTTAGATTGAAGGTGAGATTGCTATGCGCAAAATGAAAGTATCGGGAGTATTAATATAGCTTATTTATAAACCTGCTGTATCCGATTTTCAACGCATATTATCTGAAAGCGCTTAAGATATTCTGCTCGAAAATCAACAGCAAAACACCAGAAATTTATAGACTTTTTCAATTTTAAAAGATTAACAAATGATGAAAAGATTATTAACTCTGTTGGCAATCAACCTTTATTGCTTTCTATCCTTCGCGCAAGTGTTGGATGCTCCTTTCAAACAGGCTACCTCTGTAAAGTATGAGATGGCTCCCGAGTTAGAAGGCGCAAAATTGAAAAAGCTGGTTGTTGATTATAATGACATCGCTTATGTTTTAACTGATAAAGGACTTTACAGAGATTACTATGGCGAAGTAGTTTCTAAAGACGAAACATACCATTCATTAGCAGACAAAAATCCGGTTGATATAACCATACAAGAAGAAACTGGCATTTTATTCTATCTATTCAAAGACAAATACCTCACAAATAACTTTGCCGGTACTATCTACGGAAGTGTTCCAGAAAATACTTACGATAAAATCACCGTGAACAAAAACATGGATATTCTTCTTTCAAGCACGAAAAAAGCCACTTTGTATCACGAAAAAGAAAAGCAGTCAGATATAAAACTACCCGAAGGAAAACTAATCGAGATTTATACTTATGAGTCAGACTTTTACTATCTCACAGACAAAGAGTTATTTAGGTTAGAAGATAAGAAGTGGGAAAGTGTTCATAAAGGAACTGGGCTTTCTTCTATCACTTTTAAGCAAGATAAGATTTATGTAGGAACAAATGATGGTTACTATGTAATTAGCATGTTCGATGGTGCTGAGTACAAAGCCAGAGAAAACAAGTTGCCAATTCCTGCCATTACAGAAATCATGTTTGTAAACATGGATTTATGGTTTGCTTCTGCTGATGGTGCTTATAAAGAAGAGCCAGATCGTTATCGTTATTTTGCTTCAAAAAGATGGTTAGACAACAACGAAGTAACCGATATGGCTTTTGATAGCGATGGCGATATTTACTTGCTTACTCCAACAGGTTTAAACAAAATTGATTACGTTACGCACACACTGGCAGATAAAGCAGAATACTTTCAAGATCACATTCGCAAGTATAATATGCGATACGGATTTGTATGTGCACCTTCATTTAAAGAACCATACAATAGAACTACAGGTAAAGTAAAAGACCACGATAACGACGGTTTGTGGACTACTTTCTATTTGGGAAGTCAAGTATTTCGCTATGCAACTACTGGTGAGCCAATTGCTAAAAGATATGTGTGGGAATCTTTCGAAGCATTTGAAAGATTGTTGACAGTAAATCCGCTCAAAGGTTTTCCATCAAGAACATTCGAAAGAACTGGCTATAAAATGAGTGATCCAGATAAATGGAGACCATCACCAGAAAAAGAGTGGGAGTGGAAAGGAACTACAAGTACTGACGAATACATCGCTTATCTTTTTGTAACAGCCATTATGGATCAGTATATGGCAGAAACCAAAGAAGAAAAGCAGCGTGTTGCAAACTTTATCGAAGCGATAATGATGCACATCATCGAGAACGATTATTACTTTGTAGATTCTGATGGTAAGCCAACTTTATGGGGTAGATGGAATCCGGAATATGTGCACAAATATCCAAAACATGTGTACGACAGAAAGCTAAATGCGACTCACCTGATTACAGGTTTACAACTCGCTTACACGCTAACTGGCAAAGATATCTTCAAAGACGAAGCATTTAAAATGATGGATGAGTATGGTTACTACGAAGATATGCTCACACCAATGGCAGAAATGAGACCAGAGCTTATTGAATACGATGGGCACAACATGGGAACTTCTTGGAACCACTCAGACGACGAAATGGCATTTTTAACTTACTGGCCATTGTACCATTATGCTTTTAATGATACATTGAAGCAAGCTTATTCTGAGGTAATTAGAGATCACTGGGAAGTAGAATTGCCAGAAAGAAATGCAGTTTGGAATACATTGGTTTACGGAACAAGTGGGCAAATAAATGTAGATGATGTAATCTGGCACTTGAGAGAATATAATCTTGATCAGATGGAATATAAAGTAAAAAACTCTCACAGAAAAGATATCGAAATGATACCTGAAAACTTTAGAGAGCAAACTACCAAGCAGCTATTGACTCCGGGAGAGCAAAGAACGCATAGGCACAATGCAAATCCATTTGAGTTAGATGGTGGTAGCGAAGGAAGATCTGAACTAGCAGGTGATGAGTACTTGCTACCTTACTGGATGGCCAGATATTTAAAGATAATTGAATAACATAACGCAAATTGGTTTACTCCTCTGTACAGTTTTTAATTGTACAGAGGGTTTTTATCTTTTTAAATTTATGATGATGAAAACGCTATTATACTTTTTTTGCTTCATTCTAATCACTACTTGTGCACCTGTACCTAAGCAACCAGAAGTATTAAAAGAATTTCACGAAGGCATTATTTTTCCTTTGCAAAAAGACCATGTACATGGACCCACAGTTGTTGAGTTACCCAATGGCGATGTGCTCGCAGGTTGGTTTCAAGGTTCTGGTGAGCGATGGGCAGATGATGTAAAGATTATGGGAGCAAGACTAAACAAAGGCGATACAACTTGGTCTGCGCCTTTCGAACTAGCAGATAAACCCGGTTTCCCAGACATTAACCCAATGATGTTTATGGATACCCAAGAAAGACTTTGGTTAATGTGGTATCCGGTTTTAGGAAACTTGTGGGAGACATCTTTGCCAATGTATAGAATTAGTAAAGACTATAATGGTGAAGGCGCACCTGTTTGGGATTGGCAAGATGTACTTTTAGTAAAACCCGGAGACCCAACAGAAAGAGGCATTCAACCAGACGATCGTTTTGTAGCAGGTGTGCACAAACAATTAGAAGAGTACGAAGCTTACTTTAAAAAGGAAAATCTTCCGCAATATCCCGAAGAGAAAAAGAAGGAATACTTGGCTCACTGGGAATCCTACAAAGCTAAAGTAGATAGTTTAGCCAAAGGCGAAAACATGGTTCAAAAGGGTAAGATCAAAAAAGCTGATGGTGAAACAGAAGAAGCCATGTTGGGTTATCCGCTGTCGCGCAGAATAGGCTGGCAAACCAAAAACAAACCATTAATTATAGGAGAAAGGTTAATTGTTCCATTGTATTCAGATGGTATGGATGTTTCCATTTTTGCCATTTCTGATGATTGGGGAGCAAACTGGCAGTTTAGTAGTCCAGTTTTAGGTGATGCAGGTATACAGGCAACTTTGGCAGTAAAAAAAGACAGCACTTTGGTCGCTTATTTTAGAGATAATGGCGCTCCACCGCAAAGAATTCAAGTGAGTGAGTCTAAAGATAAGGGTTTAACTTGGTCGATTCCTATTGATACAGAACTGCCAAACTCAGGAGCTGGTTTCGATATGGTTACTTTGCAGTCAGGGGAGTGGTTAATTGTATATAATGATTCCGAAGAGCATAGACACAATGTAGCGGTTGCCATCTCAGATGATGATGGGAAAACTTGGAAATGGAAAAAATACCTAGAGAATGATACTAGAGAAGAAAATGCGACTAAAAGCCATTACCCGGCAGTGATACAGGGCAAGAATGGGATGATACATGTAATCTACAGCCATCATTATAATGACAAAGATGATGGGCCAGATAAAACAGTAAAATACCTCACCTTTCCAGTAGATTGGGTGAAGTCGGAATAAGATCAATAAAAGCCTGATAAATTCAGGCTTTTTTGTTTGAATAAGCCTTAAATCATTTATCCACCCATTTGGGCTTTCAATAAGCTTTAGTTCATTAATAAGTGCTTTAAAAAGCAAATTATTAGCACTTTAGCCTTTTTATTTTTCTTTGTAAAATTCGATATTGCATAAATAAAATTACCCCAAATGAATATCGAATTTACTCCCATGCAACCTACAGACTGGCAAACTGTAGCAACTATTTACAAACAAGGTATAGATACCGGACAAGCCACTTTTCAGCAAGAGATACCCGAATGGGAAAGTTGGGACAAAGGCCACTTACAGATATGTAGAATTCTGGCAAAGTCTGGAAATGAAATTGCCGGATGGGCAGCTTTATCACCTATTTCATCAAGAGCGGTTTATAGAGGTGTTACCGAAGTGAGCATTTACATTTCTCCTGATTTTAGAGGGAAGAAAATTGGCAAAAAACTATTAGCCAAACTCATAGAAGATAGCGAAGCCAATGGAATATGGACATTGCAAGCATCCATTTTCCCAGAAAACAAGGCCAGTTTAAAAATCCATCAAGACTTAGGTTTTAGGCAAGTAGGCTACCGTGAAAAAATCGGTGCGATGAATGGCATTTGGAGAGATACAATCTTACTAGAACGAAGAAGCCAATTAACAGGCAAGTAACAGATACTTATAAAGCGAATCATTGAGATTGCGTGAATAATGTTGTATTTTACACATCATGTAGATGTATAAAATAACATTTCAATCATTTATGGATCATCATTTATCAACCCCTCCAAAGAATATAGAAACCAGAGAGCTATGGATGGAGAACGCGGCTGGCTTTATAATAATGGAGGATATAATGAAATATGCAATCAGTAGAATTCCAGATGGAACGGATCAAGAAACAAGAGTAAAAATTAAAGCAGGTATTGAGGATGCTATTTATGGGCTTTGTATGATGATGGATGGAGTTTCAGGTACTTTACAAAATGATGAATACTCGCTTCGAATCCAACATAAAATACTTTTAGAATATAAAGATTCTACACTAGAAGAGATAGATACTTTGGATGGAGATGGTATGTGCATGGGTTTGCATAGTTGGCTTGAAGGAGATTTCGGAAATGAACCAATAGTAGAAACAGAAAATACTGACAATTAAATAGTAATCACGAACCTAAAAACTCAATCAATCACATTATGGATAAATTAAAAAAAGGGACTCAATCAGTTTGGGGAGGAGAAACAGAAAGATTTCCCGGAGGAACCACTACACCACCAATTATCAATAGTGTAACTTACGCTTACGACGATTTAGACGAATGGTATGATGTTGCTATCGGCAAGCAAAATGGACATATTTACAGCAGAAATACGAACCCGACAGTAGCAGTTTTAGAAGAGAAAATTAAAGTGTTAGAAGGAGCAGAAGCAGCCACTTCTTTTGCTACAGGCATGGGAGCGATTAGCAATACATTGTTTGCCTTTTTGCAAGCAGGTAAAAGAGTCGTTTCCCTCAAAGACACCTATGGTGGAACGAGCAAAATTTTCCTCGATTTTTTGCCTGCTTATAATATAGATGTAAAACTCTGCGACACCACAAACCACGAAGAAATTGAGGCTGAGATAGCTAAAGGCTGTGACTTATTGTATCTAGAAACACCAACCAATCCAACCTTAAAAGTAGTGGATATAAAAAGACTAGCCACTGCGGCAAAGAAAAAGGGAGCGGTGGTGGTAGTAGACAATACTTTCGCTACGCCTATCAACCAGAATCCACTTTCACTTGGAGCCGATCTGGTTTTACATAGTGCTACAAAATTCTTATGTGGGCATTCTGATGCGATGGGTGGCGTGCTGGCAGGCAAAGCAGAATTGGTGAAAAAAGTGTTTCAGTTTAGAGAAATTAATGGAGCCAGTTTACAAGCCGAACCCGCCTATCTAATTGCTCGTGGAATGAAAACCCTCGAACTCCGCATCGAAAGGCAAAACAAATCGGCTATGCAAATTGCACGCTTTCTGGCAGAGCAAGACAAAGTAGAAGCGGTATATTATCCGGGATTAGAAACGCATGCCGGTTACGAGATTGCCAAATCTCAAATGTCTGGTTTTGGTGGTATGATGAGCTTTTCACTAAAAGGAGGTTATGAAAATGTAAAAGTCTTTTTACAGAATTTAAAACTGGTACATTTAGCCGCTAGCTTGGGTTCGGTAAGTACATTGGCTGGTCCTCCGAGAACTACGAGCCATGTAGAGTTGACAGAAGAGCAGCGAAGATTGTTGGGCATACCAGAAGGTTTAATTAGATATTCAGTAGGAATAGAAAATGTAGAAGACCTAATTGCAGATATTAAACAGGCTTTAGCAAAAATATAATCCTCAAAAAAAGCTAAAAAAAGGCTGTTTTTTGCAGCAAACGCCGATGATGCACCGTGCGGTTAGTAAAATATATCTACAGATTAAATTTATGGTGCTACTATGAGAATGATTTTAAGAGGTTTAATCATATTCCTTCTACTACAAAGCTGTTCTGAAGATGATTGTGGGGCATGTTTTACTCCTCCCAACTTATTTCAGATTGAAATAGTAGATAAAGCTTCTGGTGAAAACGTATTTACTAGTGGAGCTTACGCGGTTTCAGATATTAAAGTAGAAAACCTGCTTGAAGGTAATGCAGCTACATTCACTTTTATTGATGAGAATGATTTAAACATGATTCGCTTTCAAGAAATTGGTTGGGAAACAGAAAAAGTAAAATATTCAATTTCATTAGATGGAGAAGAAATCTTTACATTTTATGTAGATGCTGAGAGAAAAAGCGAAGATTGCTGTTCGTTCACAGTGTATAGAGAGGTGGTTTTGGAAGGTACCGAATATGAATTTGACTCTAGTACAGAAATCTATAAAATTCTTCTTGATGAATAATTCAGCTACTTTTGTAGCATGCAAAGTTTTTTAAAATATATTCAATCAATCGCGAATATCTCAGATACAAGCTGGCAGTTTTTACTGCCGGCTTTATCTACTACTAAGTTAAAAAAAGGCGAGTTTTTGTTAAAAGAAAATCAAGTTTGCAATGCACTGTTTTTTATAGAAACAGGCTTCTGCAGAAGTTTTTACAATAAGGAAGGAGAAGAAAAAAACACATCCTTTCATTTCGAAAATGAGGTGGTAACCAATATTAATAGTTTTGGTACTGGCGAAAAATCTGCTTATAACATCCAAACTTGCGAGCCTACCAGTCTTATTATAGTAGATAAATTAAAACTGATAGAAGCTAGTAAACATGCACCAGAAATCGAGACAGTTGGTAAAAAATGTCTTCGACTGACGGCTTCAAAACTAGAAGAACACTCTAGCTTATTTAAATTATATTCACCCCAAGAGCGCTACGAATATTTGGAGTCTAATCATCCACAAATTTTACAGCGAGTATCACTAACTCAACTTTCTTCTTACTTAGGTATGGCGAGAGAAACACTTAGTAGAATTAGGAGCCGAAGAACGAATTAGTCGCTTTGTGACGATCGTCACAGGTAGGTCTGTGTTTTATATTTCAACTTTGCTGCATGTAGAATTTTAAAACATAGACCTATGCAAAAGTTAAAGAAGATTGATGCTGAAACGAATGTAATTACTTGGTTCGAGATTCCAGTATTAGATACCGAAAGAGCGAGAACTTTTTATGAAAACATACTAGACATAAAAATGACTACTCGCTATTTTAAAGAAACCAACGAAGAGCTCACCTTTTTCCCTTCGAAAGAAGGAGTGATACAAGCCACATCTGGCAGAGTTACCGGAGTACTTACCAAATCGGCAGAAGTAAAGCCTGCTTCTAAAGGCACGATGGTTTACTTAAATGCGAGCCCGAGCTTACAGGAGGTATTAGATAAAGTGGAGAAAAACGGCGGTAAAATCGCCATGCCTCAAATAGAAATTCAAGCTGGTTTAATTGCTGCCATTATCGATACAGAGGGAAATAAAGTGGGTTTACACACAGAAAAATAATCCTTCGATTTAATTTGATAATAGCATCATAAAACCATTTTATCGAAAGGCTGTTTTTGGGCGAATTTTAGGTCTATACATGGAACAAATGCGATTTTGCGGGGTTAATTAATTGAAAGCAACAAATTAATTAAATGAGTGAAATGAGATTCCACACCCGTAAATGGGTGAAGCCAGAAGATTTAAATCCTAATAAAACTCTTTTTGGTGGACGACTTCTCGCCTGGATAGACGAGGAAGCCGCTTTGTACACAATTATACAGCTAGAAAACAGCCATGTAGTAACCAAATTTATGTCGACAATCGAATTTGTTTCTTCGGCAAGGCAGAATGATATTGTTGAGATAGGTATCGAACCTGTAAAATGGGGTAGAACCTCACTTACATTGAGATGTGAGGTAAGAAACAAAATGACAAGAAAGCCGATTATCAAGATCGATCAGATTGTGATGGTAAATGTTGATGAAAATGGTAGCCCTAAACCACATGGTAAAACGGAGCTTGAGTATGTAAAAGATCGTTTAGGTGACGATTAATATAATATTAATGAATGCATCTTTCACAATATTATTAATATTTGGCTGGAAGATGCATTCGCTTTTAATAAGATAAACTTAACCACAACCAACATGAACTTAAAAGCATCAGCATTAACTGGCATATCACTAATTCTATTAAGTATAGTTTTTAATTCCTGCAAAACAATTCCCGAAGGAGCCAGTCCGGTTTCGTCATTCGAAGTAAATAAGTATTTGGGTAAATGGTACGAAATTGCCCGCATGGATTTTAAGTTTGAGCGTAACCTGAATAATACTACTGCAGAATATTCATTCAATGAAGACTCTACCATCAAAGTAATAAACAGAGGTTACAACTATGTGGAAGAAGAATGGGATGAGGCAATTGGTAAAGCAAAATTCTCTGATGATGCAGATATTGCTGCTTTAAAGGTTTCTTTTTTCGGGCCTTTCTATGCACCTTATAATGTGATCGCTTTGGATAAAGAGTATAAATATGCGCTAGTCGCTGGCAAAAACCTAGATTATTTGTGGATACTCTCAAGAGAGAAAACCATACCTGACCAGATCAAAGAAAAATACCTCAACAAAGCCAAAGAAATCGGCTATAATATAGACGAACTTGTGTGGGTGGAGCATGATCTCAAAAAAGTTTCTAATACTGCCGAAAGCATGGAATAACTTCGAAAAATGAGAAAATACTTTGTTTCATGTTAACATTTGTTTGTTCTAGTGATGTGGATTACTCAAAAACGAGGAGGTAATTTAAGGGCAAAATATCAATTCCTTAAATTGAGTTAGAAACCTCTCTTTTTGGAATTCTATAAACTAAACCACAAATAACATGAAACATCTCATTAGCATTATCTTGTTAACTACTTCTTTTCTTGCTGTAAATGCGCAATCGAATAGCCAGAACGCAGAAGAAGCCATTACCCAAGCCATCAACTATATGGACAATGGCAAAATAAACGAAGCCATTGTTTTGTTGGAGCAAGCACAAGATTTATATCCAGATAACATCAACATACCTTACGAAATGGCTTATGCTTATCAGTTAGCGCAGGATTATGATAAGTGTATCAAAGTGGCGAAACCATTATTAAAGAGAGATGATGTTTTTGATCAAGTGTATCAACTAATTGGAAACTCGTACGACTTAAAAGGCCAGCCAGAAAAGGGGATTAAGATATATGATAAAGGTCTTGAAAAGTTTCCAACTTCGGGCAAATTGTATTTGGAAAAAGGAATTGTATTAGCCAACCAATCCAAATGGGTTGAGGCTTTTGATTCTTGGGAAGCTGGCATTGTAGCCGATCCAGATCATTCATCAAATTATTACTATGCTACTCAGGTATTGGCTGATTCTAAAGAGAAAATTTGGGCAGTGTATTATGGAGAGATGTTTTTAAACCTAGAGCCAAATACAAAGCGAAGCCTGCAAATGAGCAAATCATTATTTGAGATTTACAGAACATGTTTACCTATAAAAGATGGTAAGTGGGGGCTTGATTTTAGCCATAAATCTACCAACATCACACTTTCAATGAATAATTTGAATGCCGATAATCTTTTAAACAAATTAATGTCTTTTGAGACAGTACATAATTTGGCAATGGAGGCTGGTTATAAAGATGTAGAGCCAGAATTCACATTAGCCAATCTCATAAAAATAAGAAAACAGTTTTTAGAGAAATGGAATGAGTCTTATAAACCATTATACCCGAACCTTGTCTTTGATTACCATGACATATTAATTAAAAATGAAATGTTTGAGCCTTATTACTACTGGTTAATGCAAGAAGGTGCTCCCGACGAATTTGAAGCATGGAAGAGTGCGAATGAGGAAAAATACGAAAGCTTTCTCAGTTGGTATTCAGAAAATCCCATGAATTTTTCAGAAGAAAATAAGACCAATAGGATTAAATATCAGTAATCAATAAAAAATCACTCTCACCTCAAGGAGTGATTTTTTTGTTAATATCAATACTACAATTAGGAAATTGATTTAATCTTTGTACCTTAGCAATACTACAAATAAGAAATTGAATGAAAACATATCCATTAGGAGAATTTGAAGAGATTGTATTACTCACTGTAGGAGTATTGTACGATGAGGCTTATGGAGTAGCTATTAAAGATGCTATTGAAGAAAAAGCGCACCGAAAAGTGAGTGTAGGCGCATTACAATCTGCCTTAAAAAGGATGGAGAAAAAAGGGTACTTGCAATCGCGAGAAGGGGAAGCAAATTCCCAGAGAGGAGGGAAACCGAAACGCTATTATGCCATTACAGCTTATGGCAAACTTGCATTAGAGCAAAGCAAAGAAATACGAATGGGTTTATGGAATGCTATTCCCAAACTAGCACTTAAATTCAATTAGTCATGCTGAAAGACTTTGCTACCCGCATATTAAAATGGTTTTGCCATCCTGACTTCTACACAGAGATACAAGGTGACTTGGAAGAAATGTATCAACGCAATCTGGAAGATGGCAAGCGAAAA
>PBYL01000034.1 GCA_002729595.1 Thalassovita sp.
TGATGGAAGCGTAACTACTTTTGCTGTAGTTGCTGGTGCAGCAGGAGCAGGTTTAGACGCATCTATTGCCATTATTTTAGGCATGGCCAACCTCATTGCTGATGGCTTTTCTATGTCTGTTGGCAGTTACCTTTCTAATAAATCTGAAATAGCGAATTACGAAAAACATCGAAAGATAGAATACTGGGAAGTGGAGAACATCCCAGAAATGGAAAAACAGGAGATAAGAGACATTTACAAAGAGAAAGGTTTTGAAGGTGAGCTCTTAGAGCAAGTAGTAGATGTGATTACCTCCAATAAAGATCGCTGGGTAGATGTAATGATGAAAGATGAACTGGAAATGTTTCCAAGTTCTAAGCCACCTCTCAATATGGCTTTGGTAACTTTTATCGCCTTTAATCTTGTCGGTTTTATTCCACTTTCGGTTTATTTTAGTGCGTATTTTTTTGCATATCCTCAAAATCATATTTTTCTAATTTCCTGCATTTTAACAAGTATAGCCTTTATTTTTATAGGAATGCTAAAAGCAAAAGTTACGAATACCAATATGCTAAAAGCAATTTTTGAAACAGTACTTTTGGGAGGTATAGCGGCTATTTTAGCTTATTTTGTGGGTGATGTGTTAGAGCGTTTATTATCATCTTAGAAATGTCTCTAATCAAGTAATTTTTTGGATTAGCAATAATTTTTTGAAGCCATAAACAATTAGCTTAACAAAGCGATTAAAAATGAAAGTTGCCTTATTTATACCCTGCTATGTAGACCAGTTTTACCCGAACGTCGGGATAGCAACACTAGAATTATTAGAGAAATTAGGAGTTGAAGTTGATTTTCCATTAGATCAGACTTGTTGTGGGCAGCCAATGGCCAATTCAGGTTGTGAGACAGATGGAATTGGCGCAGCTAATTTGTTTGTAGAAAACTTTAAAGATTACGATTATATCGTTGGGCCAACTGGGAGTTGTGTGTTGCATGTGCGAGATCATTTCAACAAAATACAGCAAACCGAAGAAGTGAAAAAAGTAAGAGCAAAAACTTATGAGTTATGTGAGTTTTTGGTGGATGTTTTAAAAGTTGAACATATAGAAGCAGAGTTTCCGCATAAAGTAGGTTTGCATTTAAGCTGCCATGGTTTAAGAGGAATGCGTTTGGGGCAATCATCAGAAATTGTTGGTCAAGATTTTTCTAAGATGCGTGGTTTGCTTGAAAAAGTGAAAGGCATCGAGCTAATTGAATTAGATAGAAAAGATGAATGTTGTGGTTTTGGAGGCACATTCGCAGTAACTGAAGAAGCTGTTTCGGTGAAAATGGGGAAAGATAGAGTTGCCGATCATGTAAGACATGGAGCAGAGGTTTTAACAGGTGGTGATATGTCTTGTTTAATGCATTTAGGTGGAATTATTAGCAGAAAAGATCAGCCTCTAAAAGTGATGCATATCGCTGAGATTTTGAATGGAGCAACCTTATAATGTGGCTTAACAACAAGAATTTAAGATTACAATAACAGATAAATTATAAACTGATTCAGTATGGACCACCCCTCAGCGGCAGCGATTTTTAATAAGGATGAAGCGCGTACCGAGTGGCATGATAAAGCCCTTTGGTATGTAAGATCAAAAAGAGACTTATCTGCAAAGTCAATTCCCGAATGGGAGCAACTTAGGCAGATTGCTTCAGCCATTAAAGCGCATGCACTTTCCAATCTCGATAATTATCTGGTAGAATTTGAAGAGAATGCTAAGAAAAACGGGATTACAGTCCACTGGGCTCAAGATGGAAAAGAGCATAATGAGATTGTTCATTCAATTTTAAAAGCCAAAGAGGTTAAAAAGCTGGTGAAAAGTAAGTCTATGCTTACTGAAGAGTGTCACCTCAATCCATACTTAGAAGAAAAAGGGATAGAAGTAATAGATACAGACTTGGGGGAAAGGATTGTGCAGCTTTCAAAAGAGCCACCAAGCCATATTGTAATGCCTGCTATCCACAAGAAGAAAGAGGATATAGGTCAATTGTTTCATGAGAAACTGGGTACAGAAGCAGGGGCTAGTGATCCTCAATATCTGGCTGAAGCTGCTCGCCAACATTTAAGGCAAAACTTTTTAACTGCTGATGCTTCATTAACTGGGGTTAATTTCGCAATTGCTGAAACTGGAGGAGTCGTAGTTTGTACCAACGAAGGCAATGCTGACTTAGGTGTTAGTCTGGCTCCGATACATATTGCTTCTATGGGTATCGAAAAATTAATTCCTAAAGCAGCTCATTTAGGCGTGTTTCTACGGTTACTAGCAAGAAGTGCTACTGGTCAACCAATAACAAGTTTCAGTTCACATTTTCATGGGCCTAAACCGGGTAGTGAGATGCACATTATTATTGTAGATAATGGCAGAACAGAACAATTAGGTAGAGACGATTTTAGAAAGTCTTTAAATTGTATCCGTTGTGGTGCTTGTATGAATACTTGTCCGGTTTATAGAAGGAGCGGAGGACACAGTTACGGTTATACAGTTCCGGGACCAATTGGCTCTATTTTATCTCCAGGAAAAGACTTAAAGAAATACAGCTCACTTCCATTTGCATCAACACTTTGTGGTTCTTGTAGTGATGTGTGTCCTGTAAAAATTGATATCCACACGCAACTATATAAATGGAGGCAGATAATCGCTAAAGAACATGAGTTGCCTTGGTCTAAAAGACAAGCAATGAAAGTAGCAGGTTATATGTTTTCGCATCCTAATATGTACAGGACAGCTGGCAAAGCAGGAAGAGCCATGCTAAAAGTAACTCCGAAAACCTTAGTAAATGGACCATGGAATGTTTGGGGAAAATCTAGAGACTTGCCACCACCACCAAAAGAAAGCTTTAGAGATTGGTATTTAAAAAACAGAGTGAAGAAATAAGCTTTTTTTGAAACACTTAAAACTATAAAATTAACAATGAGTAGCAGGTCGAAAATTTTAGATGCAATTAAAAAGAACAAACCTCAGTTAAGTCCACTTCCAGAGATTCCTGAGTTTGATAATGAAACTGTAGATAAAGTAGCCTTCTTAAATGAGGTAATGTCTATAATTGGTGGAGTATTAGAAGAAATTAAAGATATGGATGTTTTGCCTTCAGTAGTAGAAGCAGCCTATCCAAATAAAAAAATTATTGGATCAAATATTGAAAATTTCCCTTTAACTACACTTGATGTAAACTCTATTGAAGACCCTCACGATTTACAAAACCTCGATCTAATTGTATTAAAAGGTGAGTTTGTCGTTGCGGAAAATGGTGCGGTTTGGATAAGTGAAAAAGACCTTGTGCACAGAGCAAATGCGTACATTACACAGCACATGGCCTTGGTTGTAAATAGAGAAGATTTAGTCTGGAATATGCATCAAGCTTATAAAAGACTTGAATTAGATAGACCGGGTTATGGTGTTTTTATTTCTGGCCCTTCTAAAACAGCAGATATTGAACAGTCTTTAGTGATCGGTGCACATGGTTCCAGAAGTATGACGCTGTTTCTTGTTGGCTAATTAAACTTTAATCATACCATCTTTAATTTCTATAAGCCTATCTGCCATTTGTGCAAAACCTTTGTTATGCGTAACAATTACAAAGGTTTGTTCAAGCTCTTCTCTTAGCTTAAAGAATAAATCGTGGAGTTCATCTGCATTGGCTGAGTCTAGGTTTCCACTAGGTTCATCAGCGAAAATAATTGCAGGGTTATTAATGAGTGCTCTGGCAACTGATGCTCTTTGCTGCTCACCACCAGACATTTCTGATGGCTTGTGATTTTTTCTATGATCGATTCTTAGCAACTGCATTAACTCATTTGCCCTTTTTTCTAATTCAGCTACATTCTTTTGAGCGATCATACCGGGCATACAAATATTTTCAAAAGCAGAAAATTCTGGTAGAAGATTATGAAACTGGAAAACAAATCCTATTTCTTCATTTCTAAATTTAGAAAGTGCATTTCCATTTAATGAGTTGATGAGAGTGCCATTCATGGAGAGTTCACCTTCATCGGGTTTATCTAGTGTACCCAGAATATGGAGTAGTGTACTTTTACCTGCTCCCGAAGCTCCAACAATCGAAATAATTTCTCCTTTTTTTACTTCTAGGCTAATGCCCTTTAATACTTCCAGACTACCGTATTTTTTCTTAATATTTTCAGCTTTTAACATATAATATCAGGTTGCTTCCTCACAAAAAGGCAAAAGAATTCCGTCGCAAAATTAAAAAGTTGCAAGATAAAAATTATAGCTGATTATCAGTGGTTTTTGTGGTTTGAGCTCCTTTTTTTTCTGGAATCTTGTCATTATAATAGTTAAAACCTAAAACCATTACATCGTCAAGCTGTTCCACATCCTCAATCCAGTTGTCTAGTGATTCTTTAAGTTGTTTATGTTGCTCTTTTTCACAATCAAGCTTAGAGATATCTAACAGAAGCTTTTTAAACCTAGTAATCTTAAACTTTTGTCCCTTCTTATTAAATTGGTTAGGGTAACCATCAGAAAAGAGAAACAGTTTTGTATCTGGATGCAAACAAATATGCACATTTTCAAAAACTGGCTCATCTTCTTGAAGATTGATGCCTGCACCAGAAAAATGCCCCTTAATTACATGAAGTTCATTGCCTTGCACATAATGGAGTGGTCTACGTGCACCTGAGAAGGTGAGTGTATTTACTTTTTTGTTTATTCTACAAACTGCCACATCCATTCCATCTACCAACTCTTTACCTTCTGAGTGATGTAGCGCAAGTCGAATTTTATTATTCAGTTCCTTTAAAATTGTTGCAGGATCGTGTATTTGCTGCATTTCTATAATCTCAGTTAGGTACTCAAACCCAATCATAGAAAGAAATGCACCTGGTACACCGTGACCAGTACAGTCAACCAAGACCACAAATATGTGTTCTTCATATTCATTAATCCAGTAAAAATCGGAGCTTACAAGCTCTTTGGTTTGGAAGAAAACTAATGAGTTTGGTAAACACTCTTTCAATTTATTTTCAGAGAACATAAATGCTTTCTGAATCTTTCTTGCATAGGCGAGGCTATTTTTTTGGCTCATTTGTGCCTTTACAAGTTCCTGATTCTTTTGGTCGATTTCTTCAAGTGCAATGGTTAGCCTTTTACTTTGTGCCCTTATTTTCTCATTTTGCTCTTCAATCTCTTTTGTACGCTGCTTTACTTTAGACTCTAATCGTTGCTGGTATCTTTTGAGGTTATTTACTCTACTCGCATAATAGAAATAAGCAAGAGTGATAGATAGAATTACCGAAATAAGCATAAATGCCCTTGTTTGGTAAAAGGGCTTTGTTACAGAAAAAGTAAAAGAATAAGACTCTTCAGAAGATAAACCAGCTGCATTAATCGCTTTAATTTCTAAAGTGTATTTTCCGGGAGGGATGTTCGGATAAATGGCCTCAGTATTATTTGAAGGTGGATGCCAGTCTTTTTCGAGCCCTTCAAGTCTCCATTGATATTTTATTTTAGATGGAATTGTATAACCAATACCAGTAAAGAAAAACAATAAGTGGTTGTCTTCACTAGACAGCTCTAATTGCTGGTTTAAAGGCAATCCAGTGTATTCATCCAGATTTTCATTGTATTCTTCCCATTGCACATCTTTAAAGAAGAGCTGTATATCTGTAAGCTGAATACGCGGCAATTCATTGGTGAATGCATCATCATGCGGATTAATTTTCATCACACCTTCTACGGTTCCATACCAAAGATTGCCTTCTGTATCTTTATTAATCGCATTGTGGCAAACTTCCATGGGGAAAAAGCCTTCTCTTTCTCCATAGGTTTTTACTTTGATGTAATCGTTTTGAAGGATGTATAATTTATTTAAACCTTGATCGGTTCCTGCCCAAATGTTGCCTTCATCATCTTCTATAATAGAATAAATATTGGTTGAGCTTAAATCAAGATCTTCAAAACTAACAGGCTTTTGGTTGTCAATTGCTTCGTGAAATTTAAATAGCCCATTTCCAGAAGTGCCCACCCAAATATTGTGTTTACTATCTGTGTAAACTACATTGATTACATCATTAGAAAGATACTTGTTGCCAGTATATAACCTCTTGGTTTCTTCAGGAGTCCAGATAAAAACGCCACCGCCTTCTGTGCCTACCCAAAGTCTTTTTAGATGATCTTCTGTAACAGAATTGATCTGATAATTTTGAAAAACTGATGAAGCTAGCAATTGCTCAAACTTGCCATCTTCTAGCTTGCTAATGCCATTGTTACCAGCAAAAATTATATCACCATTAGCTCTTTTAATGGCAGAAGTATAATACTCTTTAAAAATGGCATTCTCTTTTGGGTACTTCTTAAACTTTTTGCCATTATAGCTATACACCGAAGATTCTGAGCCAAATAAAGTGTTCCCTTCTCCGTCTGAAATAATGGGACTTGCCCAAAAGCTCAAATCTTTTGGTATACCCGGAATATTTACAATTTGGTTGTTTTCAATCAGATTCAAGCCACTTTCTGTACCAACCCAGAGCGTGTTGTTATCAAGAGGTTTTACAGCCCAAACAAGATTGTCATTTAAGCCATCAGAAGTAGAAAAAGACTCAAAGAAAAAGTTATTTAACCTGTAAACTCCTCTGAAAGTGCTGAACCAAATACCTCCTTCAAAATCTTCAGTAATGTCGTATACGAAGTCGGTTAAGCCGTTTCTTTTACTTATAAAATTGAGTGTAGTATCATTTTTTTGTACATAAGCTCCGTGTAAAGTACCATACCAAATTCTGTTTTTACTGTCTTCGTAAATGGAGGTTACAATCTTATTACTCAGCTCAGGATGCCATTCTATTACTCTGTCTAAATCACGGTTTAACTTATATAATCCATTGCTACTACCGAGTAAAAATGTGCCGTCTTTATTCTCATGAAATGATATAACTATTTCTTGTCTTAAGCGACTGTGTAGAAGAGGAACTTCTTTAACTTGATGATGATCGTAAACAAATAGTCCATTTCTTTCAGTGCAAAACCAAATTCTATTTTGGCTGTCGCAAAAGATATGGATGATGTGTTTGTCTCCCGCAAATTCTATTTCTGGATAAAAAACTTCCTTATCTTTTATATAACCGGGACCTTTATCTGGGTGTGCAAACCAAATCCTGTTTTCAAGATCTGGCATTAAGGTGTGAATTTTAAGGTTTACAGTATCTCCGGCTAAATAATTTTTTATTTTTTTTCCGTGGATAGAAATAATGCCGTTTTCTGTGGCTAACCAAACATTGTTATGTTTATCAGACTCTATTTGGAAAATGAAATTACTACTGAGGTCATTTTTCTTGTTGTAATTTACAAACTCGTGTCCATCGTACCTGCTCACTCCACCTTCTAGCGTGCCAATCCACAAATAGCCAAGACTATCTGTTGTAATCGTTCTGCAATGGTTTTGGGCGAGTCCGTCTTTACTTGTAAAGCGGGAAAAATTTAACT
This sequence comes from Thalassovita sp., assembly GCA_002729595.1. Classification (GTDB taxonomy): domain Bacteria; phylum Bacteroidota; class Bacteroidia; order Cytophagales; family Flammeovirgaceae; genus Chondrinema. The sequence goes on from PBYL01000034.1 coordinate 7,458, forward strand.
GTTGGGCAAATACTGTATTAAAAAACAGATATAAATTGCACAAAAAGTATATAGTAAAAAGTCTCTTCAATAGCATGCTTTTATCCTCATATAGATATGAAGTGGTACTTTCTAGTTCGTTTATTTATCTGCGAAATCTGATATTAATCATTTCAACAATACAAGATCATTCCCATTTTTGTGTGCAGATATTACTTAGTAGATTTAAGTACTTTTTAGAATGTTTTTATAACGATTAATCAACTTTTTAGTATTAGCATTATGGATGATGTAGCAGCAATTAGAAAAGAATATGCTTTAAAGGAATTAGATGTAGATCAGGTTGATAAAAACCCAATTAATCAGTTTAAAAACTGGTTTCAGGAAGCACTAGATGCAGATTTAGTTGAGCCAAATGCAATGAATGTTTCTACGGTGAGCAGCGATGGCAAGCCTACGTCAAGAATATTGCTATTAAAAGGAATAGAAGATGGAGGCTTTGTTTTTTTTACTAATTACAAAAGCCGAAAAGGACAGGAACTAGCCCAAAACCCGAATATTTGCCTAAACTTCTTTTGGGCAGGACTCGAAAGACAAGTAAGAATAGAAGGTACTGTAGAAAAAATATCTGTGGAAGAATCGACTACTTATTTCCATAGCAGACCAAGAGGCAGCCAAATAGGGGCGCATGTGTCACCTCAAAGTCAGGTGTTAGAAGATAGAAAAGCTTTAATTCAAAAAGAAAAAGAGTTAACGAGAGAGTTTGAAGGCAAAGAAGTGCCAAAGCCCGATCATTGGGGTGGATATCTTGTTACGCCAAACCTCATTGAGTTTTGGCAGGGTAGACCAAGCAGGTTACACGATCGAATAGTCTATAAATTAGAAGGAAACAATTGGAAGATTAATAGACTTGCACCATAAAAAAAGGGAGATTTTACATCTCCCTTTATCATTTTTAGATGTTACAAATGTCAATTCCTTGTTTTAAAGAAGCCAGTTTGTCTTCTCTCTTCGGAATAAATTCTTGTGCAACAAAGCCTTTAAAACCTGTTTCTGCAATAGCTTTCATAATTGCAGGGTAGTAAAGTTCTTGTGACTCATCAATTTCGTTTCTTCCGGGTACACCACCAGTATGGTAATGAGCTATGTAAGGGTGGAATTTTTTAATAGTAGCAATTACATCACCTTCCATTATTTGCATGTGGTAGATGTCGTAAAGTAATTTAAATCTTTCTGAGCCTACCATTTCACATAAGGCTGATCCCCAAGCAGTGTGGTCACATTGGTAATCTCTGTGGTTTACTTTACTGTTTAGTAGCTCCATTACCAGCGTAACACCATGTTGTTCTGCCAGTGGCATCAACTTTCTAAGACCTTTGGCTGAATTTATCATACCGGTCTCATCGTCCATACCTTTTCTATTACCAGAAAAACAGATTACGTTTTTAATGCCAGCTTTAGCAGCAATAGGAATGATTTCACTATAGTTTTTAACTAACTGATCATGGTGCTCTGTATGATTAAAGCCTTCAGTTAAGCTAATCTCAGCACCATTACCCATAGCACAAGTTAAACCATATTTTTTAAGTGTTTCCCAATCGTTAGGGCCTAATAATTCAATTGAGCTAAGTCCTAACTTTTCAGAAGCTTTACAAAGATCTTCAAGTGGAATATCGTTATAACACCATTTACAAACAGAATGGCTAAGCGCACTTTTGGTATTCTCATCCAGTATTTTATCTGAAGCATTTAATCGATTAAACACAGAACCCGCAGCAGTAAGCATCGCAGCATTTCCAGCAATCTTTTTAATTGCTGATCTTCTTGAGTTTTTCATTTCCCGTTGATTTAGAAAAAAGTCTGTTTATTTACATTTTTTCTAAATTAATAGAAATTCTTTTGCAAATACCAGAGTTGTTTAATTAGTTTTATCACTCATTTAACATTTTTCGCAAATTGAAAATATTATTCAGGTTTATAATTTCAGCAGTGGCGATTATGCTTGCTGCTTTTCTACTTGAAAATTACGGTGTTTCTGTTAGAAGTTTTGGTACAGCTATTATTGTTGCAATTGTAATGAGTTTGCTAAATGCGTTTATCAAACCAATTTTAGTCTTCTTTACATTACCAATTACCATTCTCACTCTCGGACTGTTTTTGCTCGTAATTAATGCCTTTATCATCTACTTTGCCAGTGGTTTAGTGGGAGGTTTTTATGTAGAAGGTTTATGGAGTGCATTTTTATTTAGTCTCGTTTATTCGCTTTGTATGTCATTATTTGAATACCTACTAGGTTTCAAATCGTGAGGCTAAGATTAGTCGTAGTAGCATTGCTGAGCACATTTTTTTATAATTCTATTAATGCTCAGAATTTTCAAGAAAACTTTCAGAACAAAAAATACAAGATTACCAAAACAGGTATGACTGTACTTGGCTCTTGGGCTTTAGGTAACATTGCTACTAATGCAGTAATGTTATCTAATGCACATGGAGATGGTAAATATTTTGGTCAAATGAATATTTACTGGAACTTGGTAAATCTTTCTATTGCTGGTGGAGGTTACTTGGCAAATGAAAAATACCGCAAAAAAGGTCTATCAACTTATCAATTAATTTCGGATCAGTACAAAACTGAAAAGGTATTGCTCTTAAATACAGGTTTAGATTTGGTGTATATTACTGCCGGTCAATTACTCAAAGAAAGAGCAAAACATATTTCTAATAATCCAGATCGGTTAAAGGGTTTTGGCAATGGACTTATTTTGCAA
>PBYL01000035.1 GCA_002729595.1 Thalassovita sp.
AAAAATAATAAATAATAAAGAAAAAATATTGATATTCTGATGTTGTTTTTAAATTAAGTTTTGATAAAACTGAAATGTGAAATTATTTGTATTGAAATACCTTAATCTTCATCATTCCAATCGAATGCATAAAATGTCTTGTCAGGCTCATAAGTGCCAGCTTTAAATGCACTTACAAACTTTTCGATCTGTGCGGTTGTCACTTCAGGAATATTGAAGCACACATCCATACTTACACCGTAATCTACATCTTCATCATAATCGATAAACTCACATACCTGAAAATCTTCGTCTTTTGCCAATTCAACTGAATATTCTTCCATTAAATCAACATGAGCACCTTCATCTTCATCAAAGTCTTTGCCTTCGTGCTCTGGGTGTTCTTCTAATACTGCATCTTTAGCCGCATCATATATATTAGAAACAAACTCCATTTCTAGCGTATATACAAATGCATCAAATACAACATCTTTACCTTTATATTTTGCTGTAAAAAATATAGAGGCAAATTCGTCGCTACGCTCAACATTTTCTTGATAGATAAATGACTGATTTTCACCTTGTGCAGCAGCGTCTATCTTGTTTATTTCTTCTTTGCTAAATCCTGTGTTCATGTTTTTTGGGTTTTAAAGCTGCAAATTAAACATATTAAAAAGAAGAAATCAGAAAAGCTGCTGAGACTTTTTAAGATTGATTTTTTTCTAATTCCTGTTTACACAATTTATAGTTTTCATCATTATGGCAAACAAGATAAATTGTGTCTATTTTTTTGCCTTTTTCTTGCTTTAAAAACCAAAGGCAAGTGCCAACAGCTATTTCTGCTGCTATATTTTTAGGGAATTTGTAAAAGCCTGTACTAATGTTAGGGAAGGCAATCGATGTAAGACCTTTTTCTGTGGCAACGTTTAAAACATTTTCGTAGCAATCTGTAAGTAATGTTTCTTCTTTGTCTTCGCCACCACTCCAAACCGGACCAACTGTGTGAATAACATGTTTGGCTGGTAAATTACCGGCGGTAGTAATAATGGCTTGCCCAGGTGCTAGTGTACCCATTTTGATAATCACCTTTTTGCATTCTCTGGAAATAGCCTCTCCACCTTTTTCTATAATTCTTCCATTTACTCCATTTCCTTCGGCATAACCTAAAAGGTTTGTGTTATTAGCATTAACAATGGCGTCTACTTCCAGTTCTGTAATATCTCCTTGTATAACCTCAAGTTTTCCCATAATTTATTTAGTCGTTTAGTTTTGTAGTAAGTTTTGTTTCTGGAAATAAGTCGTGGTTAAATTTATTTTACAGTTTGCAAACAGACAAATCTGTAATATTGATTAGACTATGGTTTTGCCAATAGAACAACATTAAATAATTGCAGGTTTCCATCTTAAATCAGCGATTTTTAGTAGTAGTTTATTGATACTATTAACCGAAGCAATATTTTTGAGCAGAAGATAAATTTAGACAGTGTATGCTTTTTAATAGAAAATATTATGATGTAATTGTTGTAGGCTTAGGAGCGATGGGTAGTGCTTCATTGTATCAGCTTGCTACGCAATTATCTGGTAAAGGGAAAAAAGTGCTTGGAATCGATCAGCTAGCACCACCACACAATATGGGTTCTACACATGGTGGCTCAAGAATTACCAGACAGGCATATTACGAGGGCAAAGAATACATTCCGATTTTAAAATATTCTTACGATTTGTGGCGAAAAATTGAGCACGATAGTCAGTCTCGTTTTTTTGAAATTACCGGAGGTTTAATGATGGGCAGCCGAAATAATTCTATTGTAGACAAATCGGAGATGAGTGCAAAAGCTTATGATTTGCCCTATGAAATTTTCGATCATAAAGAGATTAATAAGCGCTATCCGATGTTTAAGGCTGATGAAAATACGTGGGCTTTATTAGATAAACTGGCAGGTTATTTAGAGCCAGAGGCTGGTGTTAAAAATCAGTTGGAATTAGCTGTAAAAGAAGGAGCTGAGGTAAATACTGGCGAGCAAGTACAATTTTGGGATGCAGAAAACTATGCTAAAGGTATCCGTGTAAAAACCAACAAGGGCGATTACATAGCTGAAAAATTAATTGTAACCACTGGCCCTTGGGCAAAAGGAATGATGCAAGAGTTGGGAATTACGCTAAAACCAGAAAGGCTAATCCAGTTTTGGATGAAGCCGACAAACAATGCTGCTGCATTTTTACCAGAGCACTTTCCAATATTTCTTTGGAATGTTGAGAAGAATCTAGATATCTATGGCTTTCCGGCTAAAGATGGAGTTGAGCAAGGTTGTAAAGTCGCTTTTTACCCGCACGAAGACCATGAGATGAGAGAGTTTTGTACGGCATATAATATAGATAGAGAAGTGCATAAAAAAGATATTGAATTAATTAGAAAATATCTGTCTCAATATGTTCCTGATTTGAATGGAGAATGTTTAAAAACTGCTGTTTGTATGCATACAGAATCTCCAGATTTACATCCGATAATAGACTTTCACCCTGAATACAGAAATGTTTGCATTGCCAATGGATTCTCTGGGCATGGCTTTAAGTTTTCTAATGTAGCTGGGCAGATTTTAGCAGACTTAACCATTAATGGCAAATCTGATTTTGATATTTCTTTGTTTAAAGCTGATAGATTTTCGAGCAGGCTTTCTCAAAAATAAGTATCAAGCACTTACCCAAGTTTTAATTCTTTTTTGAGCAAAGAAGCTGAGTGTTACTCCTCTGGATACCATAAATAATGTCATGGCTAGCCAGAGGGCTGTATTACCTAGTTGGGCTTTAAGCAAAAAGAATAAGGGAATAAAAACCAGAAATGTGCAAATAAGCATGGAATTGCGAAGTGCTTTGGTATCGGTAGCACCGAGAAAAACGCCATCCCAAATAAAGCAAATCCCATTAATTAAAGGTGCAAAGATTGTCCACCAGATATATTGGCTGGCAAGCTTTATTATATTTTCTTTATCTGTATAAATGCTAAGCAATTGTGTGTCGAACATCCAGAAGGCAGCACTAAAAGTTACACCCATTCCACCAGACCATATAAATAAGGTGAAGATGATGTTTTTTAAACTTTTTAAATCTTTAGCACCCACAAATTTACCAACCAGACTTTCTGCAGCATAAGCGAAACCATCGATGCCGTAAGCGAGAATAGTCCAGAATTGCATGAGTATGGTGTTGGCTGCCAAAATATCATCTCCGAAGGCAGCCGAAGCAGCAGTAAAGTAGCTAAATACAAAAACAAGACAGATAGTTCTTATAAATATGTCTCCATTTACAGACATAAAGCGCTTTAGGGCTTTGCTTTCTATAGCGACTTTAAAGTTGATGTTTTTAAGGTATGATGCATATTTCCATTTAAATAATATAATGGACAAAATCAATCCTATATATTGTGCGCAAACGGTTCCCATTGCAACGCCGTCAGACTTCATCCCCAAGGCTTTTACAAAGAACACACTAAAGAATATGTTACTTAGATTGATTACCAATGCCATGTACAATGGGAATTTGGCATTTTGCATACCTAAGAACCAACCTTGTATGGCATAAATACCAAGTGTAGCGGGAGCTGCAAATATTCTGATATAGAAATAGCTTTTAGCGTAAACCTCTACATCGGGCGAGGCTTTAACCAGAAAAAAACTAAGTGAAGCAAGTGGTACTTGAAGTAGTAATAGGAGTGTAGCGATAATGCCAGCAATAAACAATGCCCTTACGAGAATAAGCGAAGCTTCGTGTTGATCTTTATTACCGAAAGCTTGAGCGGTGAGTCCGGTAGTGCCCATTCTTAAAAAGCCAAATCCCCAATAGATAAAATTGAAGATCATTCCTCCAACAGCAACAGCACCTAAATATTCCAATCCTTGTAAGTGTCCAACTAGGGCTGTATCAACAGAACTTAGCAATGGAATAGCCAAATTGCTTAAAATATTTGGAATTGCCAGTTGCAAAACTTGTTGATTCAAACTCTTCTCTTGTACTTTTTCCTTCATAGGATGAAGATAGAGCCTATAGTTGAAAGAGGCTAACAGTTGTCATAAAATAGTCTGATGATAATCAAGAAAGGCTTTGATAGGGGTCATGTATAAATATATGTAGTGACATTAGTTTTGAAGTATCAAAAACAACAAGATTAAACAAAGCAAAACCCATGAGACCTTTATATAACATAATCCAAACAATAATCGCAGCATCATTACTGATCTCACAACCCCTATTCGGGCAGGACACTTATAAAGTAGACAATAAAAATTCTACAATGACAGTTTCAGGAACTTCAACCTTACACGATTGGGAATCTGACGTAGAAAACAAAACTGTAACATTTACAGCAAGTACAAATGGAGATCAGGTAACAATCAACAACTTGGAATTAAATGTAGAAGTTGCATCAATAAAAAGTGGAAAAGGAGCGATGGATGATAAAACTTACGAAGCTCTTAAAGAAAACAAATTTCCAAATATCACTTTCACATTAACAGAACCAGTTAAAGTAAATAAATCTGGAAACGTAGTTGCCAAAGGTGTATTAAATCTAGCAGGTGTAAAAAAAGAAATTGCAGTAAACGGTAGCGTAGCTGTGAATAACAATGTTCAGATTGCCTTAAAAGGTAGTTACAAGATTAATATGAATGACTATAACATAACACCCCCAACCGCTATGTTCGGTACAATCAAGACAGGTGAAGAAATAACCGTATCGTTTGATCTAAACTTCGCTAAAGAACCTAATAACTAAATAAGATATCCAATTCTCCGGAGAATTAATACAATAAACCTTTTAACTAATACCAATCAGCATTGATGATTTTTTGAGTAAGTATCTGCTTACACCCTGAGACCCCTGTGTCTAAATTAAAATAAATAATAATCTAAAAGTCTAATCTATAAAAATACAAATACCATGAGAAATATATATAAATCAAGCTTGATGTTGTTAGCATCCCTTATGCTTGTCGGAAACGTTGTTCTAGCTCAAAATGGAGTAATTGATAATATGAGATCAAATGATAAAGACGGTTTAAATGTATTTGAGCCAGCAAAAGATCTCGATGCTAAATTTGATGGTGTAAAAGTGAGAATAGGTGGTGACTTTGCACTTCAATTCCAAGGCTTAAACCAATCAAATGCAGAAGATAGCCTTGTACAATTAGGTAACAACTTAAACTTACCAACTGCTAACTTAAACATTGATGTTCAGCTTTACGATGGTGTAAGAATGCACTTAACTTCTTACTTATCTGCAAGACACCACGAAGAATCTTGGGTAAAAGGTGGTTACGTTAAATTCGACAAACTAGACTTCATTAAAGAAGGACTTTTTGAAAACATAATGCAATTTACTTACATTAAAGTTGGTTTAGACGAAATTAACTACGGTGATGCCCACTTTAGAAGAACTGATAACGCGAGAGCAATCTATAACCCATTCGTTGGTAACTATTTAATGGACGCATTTACTACTGAGGCTTTTGGTGAAGTGGTTGTACAAACAGACAAAGGATTTATAGGAGTAGTTGGTGTATCTAATGGTAAATTGAACCAAAATGTAACTGTAACTTCAGCAACTGATAACAAGCTTTCTTTCTACGGTAAAGTTGGTGTTGACCGTCAGTTAAACGATGACTTAAGAATGAGATTAACTGGTTCTTGGTATACTAACCATGGTTCTTCAACAGGTGCTTATCTTTACGGTGGTGACCGCGGTGGTTCAAGATACTACTATGTGTTGCACGACTTAACTGATGGAGGTTCTGATTTCGAAGGTCGTTTTAACCCAAGATTTTCACAAAACACTTCATTCCAAATTAACCCATTCATCAAATACAAAGGTTTAGAGTTCTTTGGTATCTACGAAGTGTCTAGCAATAGTGAAGAAGAAGCAAATGGAAGTTATACTCAGTTAGCTGGTGAATTACTTTACAGATTCGGTGGACAAGAGCAATTTTACTTAGGTGGTAGATACAATGCAGTGTCTGGTGAAGATGTTGAAAATGGTGCAACTAAAGAAGTAAACAGAGTTAACATTGGCGGTGGCTGGTTCTTAACTAAAAATATAGTAACAAAATTTGAATATGTAAATCAACAATACAAAGGAGAAGGATGGACAGGTACCAAATACGAAGGTGCTGAATTCAAAGGGGTAATGATTGAGGCAGCAATCTCCTTCTAAGAGAGTTCAATCAAATAGTTCAAACCCCTCTTTAATTTCGAAGAGGGGTTTTTACATAAACCTAAAAATTAAAGATCATGCTACTTCATAAACCATTTATAGTAATTCTAACAACTGCTTTTATTTTACTTGGAAGCTTGCATGCTCAAAACTTTGACTACACTTATACCAGTTATAAAGTTTTACCAGAAAGTAGAATAGAACTACAAGGCACTACCAACATCAATGAGTTTAATTGCTATACTTTGGAGCTTGTACCCGAAGTTTCTGCATTAGTATTGCCAGCTCCCAAAAGCCAATCTATATTATTAAAAAATTCTACAGTTAAAATAAAAGTAAAAAGTCTTGAGTGTGGTAAAGAAGCAATTAACCGCGATTTAAAAAAGACTTTAAAAGGAGATGATTATCCAGAGATTTTAATCGGTTTAAACCAAATTAATTTTGAGGAGGATAAAAGTAATAAGATTACAATTAATGCTAGCTTAGAAGTAGCTGGAACTACCAAACCTGCCAATCTCAATCTAACTGGAGAATTTGATAGCAAAGACAGCATCTATTACATTGAAGGTAAGTACAAAATTAAATTAACCGACTTTAATATAGAACCACCACAACCATTATTCGGCTTAATTAAAGTGCATGATGAAATAGTAATTTCATTTGATTTAGCCTTAAAGCACGACAATAAAACTGCTGATTTGGTTTCTGTACTTGCTGAGGAATTCTACTAATAAAAAACTGCTGCAACAAAACTCAGTTTCATTACAGCAGTCTAGAAAATATTTTAAACTCAGAAATTATATCGTTACTTCTTCTGGTTTATTTACAGATTTTTTCTCACTGAAGAAGATTAAGAATACTACCAATACAACCGCTGCAAGAGAAGCAGGAATTAGCCAGATAGTTTCCCATACGTGTCCGTCTGGAATAGTGTAAGCTTCAACAACTTGACCTGAGATAAAAGAACCGATAAACATACCAATACCATAAGTTGCAAAGGTGATAAGACCTTGAGCTGCACTTTTAATTTTGTCGCCAGCTTTATTATCAACATAAATTTGACCGGTAACAAAGAAGAAGTCGTAGCAAATACCGTGAAGTACAATACCACCAAACAACATCCAAGACATTGGACCAAGATCACCAAATGCAAACAACACATATCTTGCGATCCAAGCAATCATTGCAACAACCAACATCCATTTAACACCAAGTCTTCTAAAGAATAGAGGCATTATAATTAAGAAAAGCGTTTCTGAAACCTGACCGAAAGTCATTTTTGCAGCGGCGTTTTCCATACCTAATTCATTTAAATAAGGGTTTGCCCAAGCATAGTAGAATGATAAAGGAATACAGATAAGAACTGATGCAATAAAGAAAATAAGGAAAGAGCGATCTTTAAGCATACTTAATGCTTTTAAACCTAAAATATCAGAAACTGTAACTTCTTTACCTTTGTCTTTTGGAGGAGTGTGAGGTAAAAAGAATGAGTAAATACCAAGTATTACTGAACAAACCGCAGACACATAAAACATGGTTGCTTTGTCTTCATAACCAGCAAAACTAATTACTAAGCCTGCTGCAATAAAACCGATGGTACCAAGCACTCTAATACCCGGAAACTGTTTGTCTGGATCACTTAAATGTCTAAAAGAAATAGAGTTGGTTAATGCAATGGTAGGCATAAAGCACAAGGTATAAATCTGGAAAAACAGATAAAACCAACTAAACTCAGTAGCATTACCTATTAAGACAAATACAACTGCTCCAAATAAATGGAGAACTGCTAATATCTTTTCTGTAGGAAAAAATCTGTCGGCAACCATACCAACAAAGATGGGAGAAACCATAGCTGCTACAGATACAGCTGCAAATGCAATTCCTATTTCACTGGCTGAAAATTGAAGTGTTTGTGTTAAGTATGTCCCCATGGTTACATACCAAGCTCCCCAAACGAAATACTCGAGGAACATCATTAGAGAGAGTTGTATTCTAAGTGATTGTTTCATTTGTTGTGTTTTTGTTTTTCTGGGATATCAATGCATTTAAATACTTACTAGCATGGAAATCATTTTCATAAGTATATTGGAAAAATTCAAATTTTTCTAAAAATATGAATTAAATCCCAGATTAAAACTAAAAACAATACTGCTTTGAGATATATTAAGTATGATTAATGATATAAAACAGTGTAATCGAGAAACTGATAGATATGATGAATTCTAACAAGCCTGCACTTATACTTTTTTTAACTGCAATTTGCTTGTTTAGATCTGCCTTGGGAATAATCACTTTATCAAAGAAAAAGCGAACAAAAATGAGGTAAATAAATAGTATTTCGATATTAAAGGCGAGGTTAGATAAATTGTCTGTCCAGCTGATAAATTTGCCAGAAACCCCTTTCATTACGATAATGCCTATGGCAATAAAGCCTCCGGAGAAACCTAAACCTGCTGCTGTGTTTTCATTTTCTATCTCACCATGCACAGAATAGGGGGTTAGCCAATCGTATAAAAGAGAGAATAGAATGAGGCAAATTTGACCAAATATAAAGAAGGCTAGCGAGGTAATTATGTTTCCACCTTCACTGTGTAATGCACCACCAATTATTAAACCTGAAGCAATGTAAGAGGCTGCTTGTACAAAGCCAGTACCCATGTTTTGATCTTCAATAATCTCTTTGTTATTGGAGAATTTGTACAAAATCAGCTTGTCATTAATAAACCTAGAAACATTGATAAGTACAACTCCTAACAATGAATAACCACCGATATGTACCACATTCATTAACCACGAATCGAAGTTTGGCCCATCGTAAACTCCTACATACACTGCTGTAATACCAATAAAGTAACCAGCAGTGCTTATGGCTAGCGCGATGTTGTTTTTCTCTGTAAGTTCTTTGTTAAGGTTGTAAGGAGAAATAACAGTTTTAATCCATTTACCAATCAAAAAAGTGATGATGTATAAAAGTAAAAAGCTCCCTGCATTTAATAAGTTATCCGGGTTTAAAAACATGCCTTAGATTAATGTTCGATTTATGATTGAAGAATAAACGCATTAATCTGAAAATTGGTAAGCATTCTTCGAAAATTATCAATCTGGCGGTATTAATTGCATATAAGAAGACTCAATTGTAAGCCCCGGTCCAAATGCCATAGCGATAATATTCTTGATACTTTCAGAATTACTCTCTTGCTTGAGTAAGGCTTCAAGTACGAATAGAATGGTAACTGATGACATGTTGCCATATTTCTTCAATACATCAAAAGCAAACTTATCTTGCTCGCGATTTATTTCCAGATTTTCTTCAATAACTTCTAGAATCCTTTTACCTCCAGGGTGAATAGCAAACAAATCTATATCTTCTCTTTTGACAGAGGCATTGGAAAGTAAGTTGTTAAGCAAGCAATTGATGCCTTTACCCAATAAAGCCGGTACATAAGAAGAAAGTCGCATTTCGAAACCGAAGTTGCCAATTTGCCAGCTCATATCGTGTTTTCCATCTGGATACAAATCGCAGAAGAAGTTATTTACTTGAAGTGCAGGCTTATTTTTTAGAGGAGAACTTTGAATTAATACAGCAGCTGCCCCATCAGAAAATAATGCGCCTGCAAGTAAATCGTCTGGTGTACTACTATCTTGAAAATGGATGGTACATAACTCAACACAAACCACCAACACTTTTGCATTGTTATCTGCTTTGCAAATGTAGTCTGCTGTTTTTAATCCATTAAAAGCACCATAGCACCCCATAAAATTAATAGCAGTTCTATGGACTGTAGAATTTAAGCCCGCTTCGTCTATTAATTGAATGCCAAGACCAGGCGCATACATACCTGTACACGATACAGTGATAAGGTGTGTAATATCTTTTGGTGAGATGGAATCAGCTTTTTCTAAACAGTTATTTACGGCTTTTAAAGCAAGTTTTGGAGCTTCTTGCTGATATACCTGCATCCTATCCGAAATCTTCGGAAAGTTGTGCTTTAAAAAGTAGTTTTTTTCTTTTTCGGGTTTAAAATCTTCTAAAACAGAAAAGCGGGATTTTATCCCGCTGGCTCTGTATAATACCTTTAATTGTTTTTTATCACAATCATTCAGTTCCAGCGTCTCCGCCATAAAATCGGCAATGTCAGTCTGGTCTATCTTATTATCAGGAACAGCCGTTCCAATAGAGTTGAGATAGCTATAGTTACAGTTTTTTATCGTTGATATCATATTTGCAAAACTTCCGCATAATGGAAATGTTCTAAATATACGAAGCTATATCATTCATATCCAATAAAAACAGGAGGTAATGGCTCAATATTAATTGGTTTATAAGGTGTGAGCATATCGTCTAGTTCCAATAAAGCTGCTAAAGCTATTTGCGAGTAGTTCTGAGAAGCATTTCTAAAACCTCTAGATTCTGTTTTCCACAATGTTTGAATGAACTCCTGTCCACCAACTTCTGGTTTCATTACTGAAACCGCAGAAGAAACATTACCAGCTCCTGCATGATAAACATGTAAAACCAATAACTTAAACCATAAATCTTTTTGATCGTAAGTGATGTTCCAATTGTTAAGAATTTTTTCGGTTTCAGGGATGCAAACAGCTTGAATGAATTTAGCTGCCGCTGTAGCAGATTTATCTAGATATTGTCTGTCGTCTTTATATCTGTTTACTTCTAAGCCATACATACGAGCAATGCCACTCATTAACTGGAATGGACCATAAGCGCCAGTGTTAGACTTTTGTAGTTTATTAGGGCTTTCTATTAATAGAATAGACTGTGCATAAAACGGATCAACATCCAGGCTTTTAAATATTTTAATTGCTTCTGGAATAGCTTCTAAAGCATTATCTAATTTGTAATAATGGTTTTTACCAGAAGTAACATAAATCGGAGTATTTACAGGTAATTGATTGGCTAAAATTACACTGTCTTTATAAGCGTCTCTAGCAGTTCTATTTTTACTCATGTAATAATCTACTGGAATTTCCGCCAAAATATGTCTGCTAGAAGCGATATTTACAAGGCAATTATCTGGTGATAATTTGATAATCTTTCTCCAGAATTTAGGTTGCGGAAGTAGGTTCCAACCTTCCTTATAGATTTGCTGCTCATTTACAAATGATTTGGTGTCTATATATTTGTAAGCAGGTAAGAGATTGCTGCTTTTTTTGGGTTCAACACCGTGGTTTTCAGCAGGTTTGTTGTCTTTAAGTGAGATTTTAGTAAACGAAAAAAGCAGTCCGGCAAGGCAAACTGATAGTAATACATTTTTTCTCATGCTACAGTAGAATAAAAATAAAAGCTCCGAAAATTGCTAACTACACAGTTTCACGAAACTGTGTAGTTACTTGTTTAGTGAGGAATCTTAATTCCTGTTAATATAAAAGCAAAATCTAGGAAATAATTTTTAAAATCTACTATCTTTTTGAATAAAGCTTGTAAGAATTAACCAAATTTATAAACTCTTGGCGGTAACCTTCGGTGTCATTACCTTTTGCACTTTTGGCCAATTGCAATACCTGAGGATAATTCGCATTTCCTTTAAATTCTGAGTCTCTTAGCAACATACCGAACTCTGCAACTGCTGCTGAAAATCTGAAATTATCTGAAGTTTTATTCAATACTTTAGACTGATCTTTTAATGTTTGAGTAATCAATTTACTTTTTGATCCATTAGGTTCTTTATATCTGAATTTGATGGTGAGTAATTCGTTGTTATGGTTAGTTTCTGTTTTTTCAATATTCTGATATTTTAAATCATCAATATTTTTTACAAACTCAGACTCAACACCAACTGGAATAATTTCATACAAAGCGGTTACAGTGTGTCCAGCACCTAATTCACCAGCATCTTTTTTATCATCATTAAAATCTTCTGCATTTAACTTTCTGTTTTCGTAGCCTATTAATCTGTAAGCCTGCACTTTTTGAGGGTTAAACTCTACTTGTATTTTTACATCTTTAGCGATAGTGAATAAAGTAGCTCTCAATTCTTTAACAAATACTTTTTCAGCTTCTCTAATATTGTCGATGTAATAGTAGTTGCCATTACCTGCATTGCTAATTTGTTCCATTCTTCCATCTTTGTAATTACCCATTCCAAAGCCGGCTATGGTTAAGAAAATGCCTTTTTCTCTTTTTTCTTCAATCATTCTTACCAATTCAGAAGTTGATGAAACTCCCACATTAAAGTCACCATCTGTTGCCAATATTATTCTGTTATTACCTTCTTTCATTAGATTTTTTTCTGCAACAGAATAGGCTAATTCAATACCTTGCGCACCAGCAGTTGAACCACCTGCTTCCAGGTTTTCGATGGCATCTATAATCTTATCTTTTTCTGAAACTGGAGTCGATTTTAAAACTAAGCCTGCATTTCCAGCATAAGTAACAAGGGCAATTCTGTCATTTTCTTTTAAGTTGTTCACCATTAGTTTTAGCGAAGATTTTAGCAATGGCAGTTTTTGCTGGGCATTCATAGAACCTGAAGCATCAATTAAAAATACAAGGTTAGATGGCTGCGTCATTGTGTAATCTGGTTTTTTGCCTTGCAAACCAATGTGCACTAATCTGTGGTTTGGATTCCATGGAGCATCAGACATTTCAGTTGCAATAGAAAACGGATGTTCTCCGCTTGGGTCTTGGTATTCATAATCGAAATAGTTAATCATTTCCTCAATACGTACTGCATCTTTTGGAGGAGTTTGTCCGCTGTTTAGCATGCGACGAAGATTGCTATAAGAAGCAGCATCTACATCAATTGAAAAAGTGGAAAGGGGGTTAGATTTTGGTGTTTGAAATATATTATCGTTAATCAAATCATATTCTTCGGTGTTAAAGTTGCCATAATCGTCTGCTTCCATTTCGTAGGCCTGCGTTTGATAAGCCATTGAGCTCATCCCTCTAATAGTTTTAGCTCTACTTCTTTTTTCATCTGCAGTTCTAATATTTGTCACACTTGCATTTGTTATTTCATTTTTTTCAGTTCCAT
>PBYL01000036.1 GCA_002729595.1 Thalassovita sp.
CTTACGCAAAAGGCTTATTTCTTAGGTTTTACGCATAACGAGATATCTAAGCAAATTAGACAAGGCTTTTTTGGCGAAGAAGTACAACGCTTGCAAAAAGGCACCGATGAGGTAAAAGTTTGGGTGCGTTACCCTAACTCTGGTCGAACCGATGTGGGTAAACTAGATGGAATGAAAATTAAGTCTGGTGAAAAGGAATTTGATATTGGAGAAATGTTGAATTACAGTGTTGGTCGTGGAGTGGCAGACATTAGACATTATGGCGTTTCTAGAACTATAACGGTTGATGCAGACATGCTCGACCCTTATGGAGAAGTGCCTCCAATTCTCGAAAAAGTGAAACAGGATATAGTACCTGCATTGCAAGCTCAGTTTCCGGGTGTAGATATAGATTATGGTGGACAAGCCAGAGAAAGTGAAAGAGCTGGAAAAGAACTAGGCATGTATTTCGGTGGTGCTTTTATGGTGATGTTCTTACTTATTATTCTCAACTTTAAATCTTTCTACCAAGCATTATTAGTTATGCTCATGGTGCCAATCGGTTGGATTGCGGCAATTCTTGGGCATGGTGTACAAGGCATTCCAGTTTCTATGCTAAGTGCATTGGGTATGATCGCCCTTTCTGGTGTAATTATTAATGATGCAGTAGTATTTCTCGATAAGTATAACAGAAACCTACTCGATGGCATGACGGTGAAAGCAGCCGCTTTTGATGCTGGTGTTTCAAGGTTTAGACCGATCTTGTTAACATCTCTCACCACCGTTTTAGGCTTAATGCCTTTACTCATGGAGAAAAGTTTTCAGGCACAGTTCTTAATCCCAATGGCAGTATCTATCGCCTATGGAGTTTTACTTGGTACTTTCATCATTCTATTATTCTTTCCGGTTTTAATCTTATTCTTTAATGATGTAAGAATGCTAAGCCAATGGATTTGGACAGGTAAAAAGCCAGAACGCGAAGAAGTAGAAAGGGTAATTATAGACCAAGAGAAGGAAACATTGCTTGCCTAATAGGAACATTTGCAGGGGTATAAGAGCTGTTAAGGCGGAATAAATCTACATTTGTCTTAATTAAAAAAAATACCCTTGCATTATGATTAAATTTAAGAGATTTTTATAAATATTTATTTACACACTACTATTGCTTAAGTGCAGCATTCTATATTGGCATTGTAAAACCCACAATATGAAATACTTATTACTAAAGAGCTACACACTTCTATCACTTTTCATCTTAATTTTAAATCTTCAATCTCAGGCACAAGAAACTTTATCTTTGTCTGATGCCATACAAATCGGATTGGCAAACAACTACGATATCAGAATTGAGAAAAAAACAGTTGAAATTGCTCAAAACAATAATAACTGGGGAGAAGCTGGCAGATTTCCAACTTTAGACTTTCAACTTCAAAATAATAACAACTGGAGAGATGTAAAAAACCCTGCATCATTCCTTCAAGGTGTTACCAAAACAAATAACATCAACCCTGTAATTTCTTTAAACTGGACACTTTTTGATGGTTTTAGAGCCAACATTACCAAAACCAGACTAGAAATGTTACAATCAGAATCTGAAGGAAATGCTGAGATCATCATCCAGAATACGATACAGTCAATTATTTTAGGATACTACACTGCGGTTTACGAAAAGGAAAGAATCAAAGTATTAAACACAACTTTGGGTGTATCGCGAGATAGATACGAGTACATCTTACTTAAAAAGGAATTAGGTAGTGCTGTAACAACAGAAGTATTGTTAGAAGAAGGTAACTACTTAACAGACTCACTTAATCTGATAAACCAAGCAAATGTGTACAGAAATGCAGTGAGAGACCTCAATATTCTATTAGGAATAGAAACAGTGAATAAAGACTACATGTTTTCTGATTCTTTGGAATTTAATGCTGTTAGTTACGAATACGATGCACTTTACACCAAAATGGTAGATGGCAATGCCGATCTTAAGAAAGAATTTATCACTCAAGCTATATTAAAAGAAGATTACAGATTAGCGAAAGCAGATTTATACCCTACAGTAGATTTAGGAGCTTCATATTCATTTGATAAAAGCCGTCAAGATTTATCGGGTTCTTCTCTATTAGAAAGCAGACCAGATACTGAGCCGATCAGTACAGCAAGAACAACCAACACTGGTATCAATTTTACTCTTACCTATAATCTGTTTAATGGTGGTAAAATTAAAAGAGCCATTAAAAATGCGCAGACCAATTACGATATTGGTCAACTAAGAACAGAAGATTTAAAAAGATCGCTTTCTAGAGACTTGGTTGCTGAGTACGATTTGTATAACAACAGACTAGAGTTAAAAGGCATTGCAGAAAGGAGAAAAGAGTCGGCAGAGCTAAACCTCTCTTTAAGCGAAGAACAGTTTAAAACAGGTACAATTAGCTCATTCGATTTTAGAGATGTACAAATTAACTATTTGAACTATTCACTAGAAGATTTACAAGCCACTTATAATTTAATTGAGTCTAATATATCTCTCCTAAGATTAACCGGAGGTATTATGGACGAATCTACCAACTAGAATATCAATAGATAGGAAACTTTTGAGAGGCTAACACGAAAGTGTTGGCCTTTTTTTATTTCAAGAAAGTGCAGCTTTGACTAGTTTTAGTGTCTCACAAAAACAATTTGGGAGATAAAGAGTCGAAGTGAGACACATTCGACTAGTTACTTTTCAAAGTATAAACACCCATATCAAGCCTATAGACTAGTATTAAATTACTTTACAGCAAAGACATTGATTTTTACTATTTAAGATCTTAAAGGAAGTGTCGAGTTAGTTTTTGATTTTATTAACCTAAAACCTTCGATAAAAAGATAGCTCACTAAAAATGATAAAATCATCTCTTTTAATGGAAGTATATATCTGTTATTTGAAAATAAATAATAAGAAAGGATAATAGAGATGATGCACTCAATGGTTAAAAGAAAAATTGAAATAAAGAAATATCTTTTTTTCTCTGACCACCTCCCCAATAGAAATAAAAAAATTATACTATTTATTCCAACTATAAAAAACACGATTACTAATAACAAAGATAACCCTGCTCTCTCGATGTATTTCCCATCTAAAATCATCTTTAAAATATTAGCCATTACCACTACACCAAACATATCGGGTTTTTCGAAATGGTCGCTATTCAAAGGGGAATAGTAAACATTCTCATTGCTTGATGTATCTCCAAAAAAATCACCTAAATAACCCAGTAATACTATTTTTCCTTCTAAATCAATTGAATTCTCCTGAGTCATCAATTCTTTTGTTCCAGACAAATACTGGAAAGAATATATATTGCCATAAAAAAATATCTCATCTTCATCTTTACCTCTACTCACAAGTGCATTAAACTTATTGTAATCGTATTTAGATACTATTTTAGAAACAAAACTATACTGCTTTACTAATTCTTCGCTCTCATAATAATGTATGGCATCTGTAGCCATCGTTCCATCTTGAGGCACATCAACAGTAACTAAATTATTAAAACCATATTGATAAGTCGTAGTATCAAAAAAGGGCAATTCTAGTCTTACTACATTATTTTCATCATACTCTAGATGGCTTTCTAATACAATATTATCATACTTAAATAGCATTTCTTGAAATAAACTATCTTCTCCTTTCTCTTTTTCGCCTTCAAAAAAAGCATGTATGCCTATTACTTTAGGTTTACCTTTTTCAAGAATTTTAACTAGGTTAGCTATTTCTTTTCTAGAAAGATGTAAGTAGTTTACTAGTACAATCTCATCAATCTCAGTATTGTAGTCGTAATTCTTTTTATCCGATAAAAAATAATCAGATTTCATTTTTAAATAGTAAAGATCAACTACATCGAAATCTGTTTTAAGAATAATAAAGATTGTAATTGCAGTAAATGCAAGAAAAATAGATAGGCGTGTTTTTTTCAATTTGGATCTAACTTATCGGCTTCAGTTACTATTACAATATATATAACTAAGTCTCGAAAAAAACTTATGTAGTTTGGCAGAAAAGTAGCCAAATAATGTCAAAATGAGATTTTTAACTAGACTAGACTCTTATCAAGCTATGACTATTTTTAGCATCTAGCTAAAACATTTTAGATGTTAAAAATCGAAGTAAGACACATTTGACTAGCTTGCGATTTCTGTATTAGCTTCTTATTTCCATTAAACATTAGGCAACAAAAAAGCCGCAAGGAGTTCCTTGCAGCTTATATATACTTATATGATTGTTCATCTCTATTTTGATTCCTTCACCGGATCATCCACCGAAGTCGTCAAAAGATACATTTTCTGGAGGAACACCAAAGTCGTCACACATTTTAACAACTGCTGCATTCATCATTGGAGGTCCGCAGAAATAGAACTCGATTTCTTCTGGTTCATCGTGTTGTTTTAGATAATTATCTATCAACACATTGTGAATGAAACCTACAAAACCATCACCTTCAGCATCAATACTATCTTTTACCTTCCAGTTATCTTCTGGTAATGGTTCAGAAAGTGCGATATGATATTTAAAGTTAGGGAATTCTTTCTCGATTTTTCTGAAATGCTCAGTGTAGAATAATTCTCTTTTAGATCTACCACCATACCAGAAACTTACTTTACGTCCAGACTTTAATGTATGGAATAAGTGGAAGATGTGAGAACGAAGTGGTGCCATACCTGCTCCACCACCTACATAGATCATTTCTTTGTCGGTATCTTTGATGAAGAACTCACCATAAGGACCTGATACAACTACTTTATCACCTGGTTTTCTACTGAAAACATAAGAAGAACAAATACCTGGATTAACATCCATCCATTTGTTGTTTGCTCTATCCCAAGGTGGAGTAGCAATCCTGATATTCAACATAACGATGTTACCTTCCGCAGGGTGGTTAGCCATAGAGTATGCTCTAAAGATTGGCTCATCGTTTTTCATTTTTAAATTCCAAAGATTAAACTTATCCCAGTCTGGTTTAAATTTATCTTTACCTGCAGGATCTTCTGGATTTGGAGCAATGTCCATTGTACTGAAGTCAACTTCGCATTCTGGAACATCTAACTGAATATATCCTCCAGATTCAAAATCAAGTGTTTCACCTGCTGGAAGTTTTACAACAAACTCTTTAATAAAAGTAGCTACGTTGTAATTGGAAACAACTTCACACTCCCACTTCTTAATACCAAATACTTCTTCAGGAATTTTGATTCTTAAATCTTGTTTTACTTTTACCTGACAAGATAATCTTACGTTTTCTTTCTGCTCAGTACGGCTCAGGTGTCCAACTTCTGTAGGAAGTACTTCCCCGCCACCATCTTGAACTATACACTTACACATGGCACAAGTACCACCTCCACCACATGCAGAAGGTAAGAATAATTTCTGTCCTGATAAAGTAGAAAGTAATGTTCCGCCTGCTGGTACGACTAAAGGCTTACTCTCATCTCCGTTGATAACGATTTTTACGTCACCACTTTGTACTAATTTAGATTGTGCAAATAGCAGAATTATTACTAATAATAGAATAATTACTGTAAATGCTACAATCGATGAAACAACCACTGTTGTTAACTCCATTTGATATGCATGTTTTTGTTAAATATCGAGTATCGCTGGCAAATATATATTAAAGAAACTTTCTATAAAAACCTTATAAAAATAAATCAGAAATAGATTTGAATTGTTTTTTCAAATATGGCAAACATATGTAGTGTTAGGCTGCAAAATTTTCTTTTCTGAGCCTTCGCTTATTCTGCTAAAAGTGCTTGAATTTCTTGCTGTTGCTCTGGTGTAATCTTGTTTTTATAGCTCTTAAGCACATTTTCGAGGGTAAATGCTTCTATATCTTCGCTAGATTTTTGAGCCAAATGGGTAGAATCTACAGTAGCAATGTAGTCTTTCATTTTACTATAGTAATTATCTATACCAAAATGTTCGCCTTTCATTTTTTTCAATAAAACTAAAGCTTTATCAAAATCACCATCATACAAATAAGCCAAAGCCAGTTTTGTATTAATCCATTCGTAGGTACTATCTATTTTAAAGCCTTCTTCTGCCAAAGTTCTGGCTTTTGTAACATCACCACCCAATAACTCATAATAAGAAAGTGAGTTGCAATTATCAGCAGCTCTTCTTTTAATAAGTGTTTCTCTCTCGGCAGACACTTGGTATTTATTGCTATTTATATTTTGCAACACAGTATCGTACACATTTTTTATAACCGTAAATGCCTCTATTCGCTCAATGGGTTTTCTCTTACCCCACTTTTGAGAGATATACTGCGCCAGAAATAACTTTTCGTTTAAGCCTTGTGGATGAAAGAAATTGTTAAAATTTACTTCTTTGCCTGTTTCGAATAATATGTCTGTAGTAGCTACTTCCGAATAAATGGTTCGGTAAGCCATTGTATCATTTATCTTGTTGTAGAGCTGAAATGATTTTTGGTAGCTTTCTGCTTTAATGGTTGAGTCGAAAGTATTTTCCGCTTCTCTTTTAAAATGCTCGGCATAAGTATATAATTCCGAAGAATCGTTGATCGCCATTATGGTATCAAAATCATCTAACAGACCAATTCTGATTTTATCTACCGCAGCCATTTTTAACGTATCTGCCTTTACGCTTTCTAACCAAGTTTCAATATTTTGTTTAATCTCAACAGGTTTAGCTTTGGCAGTACTCAATACATTATCGAAAGTGGTATCTCTAAAAATCCACTTTTTTGCCAGATTGTCTAATGAAGCAGTAAGTAATTGTCTTTTATCTGGAAGAAAAACCACCTCTTTAATTGCACTTTTATGCGCTTTTAAACTGGCTATTCTAATACCAGATTCTATATCCCAGATGGTTACAGTTCCCTTACTGTCAGATTTGAGCAGATAGCTGGCATCTGGCGAAACCACCATTTCATCTACCTTCTCATTGTCTTCCATTAAATCGATTTCTGCACTTAAAACCCCGTTTAACTTCCAGAAAGCCGCAGAGCCGTTTTTAGAGTAAGTGAGAATACCATCTTTCTTCTCAGTTAAAATTAAGGTATCAATACCAGAATTAAACTGCTTGTAAGTCATCAACTCGGTAAAAAACTGCCCGCTAATATCTTCTAGCCTTACTTTCTTATTCTTGTCTTTTAAAACTATAAGATCTTCTTCTGCAGTGAGCTTAATACTGGCAATGTCTTCGTAAGATTTTATAATTCTCTTTTCCTGTAAGTTCCAAATGGCAGCGTAGCCATCGTTATCTAGCGTTACACCGCGGGTTCCATCTGCAGAAATGTCTGCATCAATCACTGGTGCGTCGTGCCAGTTTAGCATTTTTACCTCACTACGATCTTTTAAATCCCAAACTCGGATGCTTTTATCATTAGAAAAGGTAAGCAAGTATTCTTGGTTTTGGCTGAGTCTGCCTCCAGTAACTTTTTTGTAATGGTTAAAAGTACGCATCCATAAACCATGATCGCCTTTTGGAATCCACAACCTTGCAGGAATATCTTTATAAATTGTGATTACTTCGCTTCCCTGATCTTTAAAGATCACATCTGTAATTTCATCTCCTGTTTCTATGGAAGTAGTTTGCGGCTCCTCAGTCAAAAAATCGCTTATAAGCAGTAATTTGTTTTGCCCATTTAGCACATATAAATGCTGTTGGTCTGGCGAAAAACCAGCCTTTACAATATTACCAGCAATTGGAATTGTTTTAATTATTTTCCCCTCTAAATCCCAGATTTTTATATTTTTATCAGAGTAACTCAATATTACTCTATTAGAATAATTGGGAGAAAAATCGACTCCTAAAACACCAGAACTATGGGGTAAATCCACAAAGTTGAGCGAGGTGAAAATATCTCTGAAGTATGGGATAAGTTTATAAATCGAATTTTGATTGATAAGCTTAACCGCTTCTTTGGCAATGCTTAAAGCTCTTTTAGGTGCATGGTTTTCGTTGAGGATTTGCCTCGCAGCATAGGCATAGTTTAAAGCAGCTTTTTCTCTTGCTTCCTCTTCTTTAAGCATCGATTGCCTCGATTGATAGGCAAGAAAAAACACACCAGAAGCAAGCAAAATAATTAAAGAAATACGTGCTGCTCTACGCCAGTTTCTATGGTTTAAAGCTTTTTTCTCTTCTTGAATTTTAACCTTTTCACTGGCTTCTATAAAACTGCGTTGCAATACTGTAACAGCAGGTTCTTTTTTATTCTGAAGAGATTCGTCTAACCACTGCTCATAAGAAATAAACTCATCCCCTCTTACTAATAAATCTTCGCTATTGCCTTTGTGCTGCCATTCGAGTGCAAGTTGTTGCAATCGCGTATGTTGCTGCACATAAGCTCTATCAATATTAATGGCTTGGATTAATCTACCAAATGCCGTTTCGAATGTTTTATGCTTAAAATCTACCCATTGGATTCTTTTTAATTGCTGAGGTATATTTTCGGGTGAGGTTTCTTCGAGCAAAACAGGTATGAACCTTTTGTTTTGAGCTGCTGCAAAATCAACTTCTTTGGCACAAAACTCCGATTCTATTGACTCTGGTGTAATGATGAAAACAAAGTTTTCTGAGGCCGCAATACCTCTAAATATTTCTTCTTCGAAGTTGCTAGCTCCTACCAAACTCTCTTGATCGAAC
>PBYL01000037.1 GCA_002729595.1 Thalassovita sp.
GATGTATTTGTATCTCCAAAATCCCAACTCCATGTTACTATCTCCTGTACATCGCCTGAGCCATTTACATAACTACTCAAATCAATAAAACTAGCATCGATAAACTCTGTCGCTGATCCAAAACATACTGGATCTGCACTAAATGAAGCTGTTGAATTCGGATTTACTCGCACTGGAATCGTCACTACTAATTCACAGTTGGTGCTCGTCTCCATCGTTAAGGTCGCTGTATAATTACCCGGATTCGCATAAGTATGACTGACTAATTGCTCATTGCCTGTGCCGGTATAATCGCCACTGCCATCTCCAAAATTCCACGTGCGCTTATCGATACTGTAACTCTCACTTCCTAAATCTACATAACTTGACATATCGATCACACTTGCATCGGTAAACTCTGTCGCTTCACTCAAACATACTTCTGTTACACTCAAATCATCATCGATACTTGGGTTTACTCTCACTGGAATTGTCACTACTAACTCACAGTTCGTGCTCGTCTCCATCGTTAAGGTCGCTGTATAATTACCCGGATTCGCATAGGTATGACTGACTAATTGCTCATTGCCTGTGCCGGTATAATCGCCACTGCCATCTCCAAAATTCCACGTGCGCTTATCGATGCTGTAACTCTCACTGCCCAAAGCAACATAACTCGACATATCGATCACACTTGCATCGGTAAACTCCGTAGCCTCACTCAAACATACTTCTGTTACACTCAAATCATCATCGATGCTTGGATTTACTCGAACACTATCCGTATAATCATGACTACAACCTTTGTCTGTTGTTACTGTTAGTGTAACACTATAATTACCTGGGGCTGAATAACTATGAAATGGATTTGCTGAAGTTGATGAATTACCATCTCCAAAATCCCAACTCCAATTTGTAATTGAATTTCCAGCAATTGGCAATCCATTTACATCATTCTCAATAGTTGATAAATCTGTAAAGCTTGTGTTTGCACCTAAACAAACTGTATCAGCTCCAAACAAAGCAATTGGATTTGGATTGATCACTACTGTTTCACTACTGATTCTCTCACAACCTAAAGAGGTAATAATTTTATGGTTGACAATGAATGAACCTGCACCTGGAAATGTATAATCACTCGTTGAACCACTTGCTTCAAATACTCCATCATTGTCAAAATCCCAGAAGAACTGAGTTACAGCGCTACCTCCCGCATTATCAGAAGCATCATTAAAGGTCACTAAATCTCCATTACAAATATTACCAGAATTGTAATTAAAATCTATATTTGGATAGGTATCAATTACAACATCTTTAGTAATCGTCATTGAACAGCCGATGTTTGTAATGATTCTCAAAGTAACTGGATATGTACCAGCAGATGGGAAAGTATAAGCTAAAGAAACTCCTGAAGAATCAAAAGTACCATCATTATCCAAGTCCCAATCGTAATCTGTAATAGTATATGCCGGATCACCTGGATCAGAATTCGATGCATCTAATGTTGTAGGGAAGCCTTCACAAACTTTTGTAATATCAAAATCTGGAATCGGAATGACTACATCTTTTACAACTATTTCTTTAGATACTGTATAAGAACAACCATCAGAGGTTTCTATAGTTAATCTTGCATCTGTTAAAATAACTACTGAGTCACCAGAACTCAAACTTGCTAACTCTGGGAAGTCTGAAATATCATATTGATAATCTGTATTTAATCCTGTTTTGTCTATAGTTCCATCACCATCAAAATCCCATGAATAACTTACTATACTTAAAGTATCTGGCTTAGAAGAGTTGTCATATAGATTTATAGTAGCACCATCACAAACATTGAAGTATGTGAAATCTGGAGTTACTGAAGGAATTGAAATATCTGAGGTATAGAAAGCCTGACAGTTATCTGATGAAGTTACTCTTAATGCAATCGTATACTCACCAGGAGTTGAATATGTATTTTGTACAGTTTCTGCTGTAGTTACATCGCCTGAAATATCCACATTAAATGCACCATCATAGCTTAAATCCCATTCGTAATTTGTAATTGTAACTCCATCTGTACTTGACGCAGTAGTCGCTGATGTTGCATCGAAAGTAATAGCTTGATCAAGACATGTATTTGAAACTGAGAATGTTGCAACAGGCAAGTAATATATCGTAATTGACATAGTAGCCTCATCAATACAACCTCTGTTACTTTCTGTTCTTACTCTTGCTGTATAATTACCTGGTGCTGGATATAAATATGATACTGTAGCACTTGAAGTAGTTTGATCAAAAGTACCATCACCATCAAAATCCCAGTGATAATTTGAAATTGAAGGAGTATAACCTAAATCTGAACCATTGGCAGTTGCAAATCTTCCTGTAATAGAAGAAGCACTAGCATCAAAATCAATAGCATTACCAAAACATTTTGCTGATCCAGTAGAAGTCGTGATTGCAGCAACTGGTGTAGGATGCACATTTACATTTTCAGTAACTTCATCTTGACAAGATTGATCTGAAGTCAATCTTAATGTAACTGGATATATACCTGGCCCAGGGAAAGTATGATCTAATGAACTTAAAGAAGCACCTGTTTCTTCAAATGTATTATCATTATCAAAATCCCATTCATAAAAATCAACAGTACCAAATAATATACTTGAGTTATCTGTAAAAGAGATTGCATCTCCATCGCAACTTCCACTCACATTGAAATCTGGTTCTGGTAAAGGATAGATAATAACTGGTATAGGAGTTTCTGCCTGATCGTCGCAACCATTATCTGAATATGCTCTTAAAGCTACATAATATGTTCCTGCAGAAGTATATGTATGATTAGTAACTTGATTGAAAGAAGGACTATTTACAGTTTGATCAACAGTAAAATTAGAGCCATCATAATCAAAATCATATTCTATTCTCTGGATAACAGTAGTACCTGGGCTAGTCGATTTATTTGTAAATGATACTGTAACACCTCCAGCTGTAAAACAAACCTGATCTCCTGAAAACTCAAAATCTGCAACAGGATTAGGGCTATAAGTAACTGTAAAATCGTCTGAACTTTGGCAAACTATATCTGAACCATCTTCCACCCAAATTTCAACAGTGTATGTATCTACTTGGTCAGCAGTAATACCAGATGGAGCAGTAACTGTAATTTCATCAACATCAGAAGCAAAAGCAGTCCCAGAACCATTTTTATACCAGCGATAATGCATGGTACCTAATGTTATATTCTGAGAAGAATTAAAAGCACTTATTGTCTGATCTCCCTCAGAAACACAGTATTTTTGATCACTAATAGCTACTGTAGGACAAGGCAATACGGTTACTTGTAATGATGTTGGTGGTGCATATTGACACCCATCATAAGTAAGAATCATTTTAGGAGTGTAAGTTCCTGCAGTAGTATATGTATAACTAGCAGTTGAGTCTCCTGCAGCTCCAAATGAAAGAAATGTACCATCACCTGTTTCCCAACCATATTGGTTCGCAGTAGTATCAGAAGTACCTGTATATTCAACAGGAAGAGGTACATAACCCATTCTTTCAACAACACCTATTGTCTCTGCAACTGTAAACGTTCCCACTGGGCCATCTACCTGTACAACATCTTCTACTAAAATTGTACTTATACAACCTAAATCATCCATTACAGTTAAGCTCACATCATAATCACTAGGATGATTATAGATTTTACCTGGATTCTGTAAAGTAGAGAATGTACCATCACCAAAATTCCATAGCCAACTCACAATAGTTACTGTTGGAGCTGAAATAGATGTATCTGCAAATGAAATAGCTGCTGGTGGACAGTTAAATGTGTTTGGTATAGCAACAAAGCCAGCTTGTAAAGCCGGACCAAACATCACGTCGATTGATTTTGTAATAGTATTTGTACAGCCATAAGCATCAATTACTTCTAATGTTACATTATGAGTACCATCAGGAAAAGTATCTGAAACAGTTAAGCCTGAACCTAAAGTAACACCTGGTGCATCTGTTGACCAGTTAAAAGTTAATGGCCCTATACCAGTACTATCTACTTCAATTGCTTCGAAGTTTACAATTATCTCATCACAAGTTCTTACTGAATCTATGAGGAAATCTGGCTGAGGTCCATAAGGATTTACTTCTACATATCTTGTACTTACACAGCCATCATCGGTTTCAACTGTAAGAGAAACTTGATAAGTGTTAGTCTGAGGAACTTTAGCTCTATCAAAAGTATAATTAAATACCGTTCCTGTACCAGTTGGAACTCCATCTACACTCCAAGTTCTATTTACTATGGGTGATGGAGCTGTAGAAATATCTTCTAATTCAATACTTAAAGGAGCACAACCTGATAGTGCAGTATTTGCTTGAATTTGTACTTCTGGACCAATAATATCTATAAATGCAGTAATAGTAGTATCTTTAATACAACCATTTCCGAAATCAATTTCTAATCTTGT
Source organism: Thalassovita sp. (assembly GCA_002729595.1). Taxonomy (GTDB): domain Bacteria; phylum Bacteroidota; class Bacteroidia; order Cytophagales; family Flammeovirgaceae; genus Chondrinema. The sequence continues at coordinate 4,428 of PBYL01000037.1, forward strand.
GTCATATGCACCCGGAGTTGTAAATAATACAGTCGGGTTTTGCTCATACCGAATCGTATCTCCGATATACCATGTATAACTGGCAGCCCCTATCACTCCTGTGTTAAAAGTAATTGAGTTGTCAACACATATAGTTGTATCGCTTACAGAGGTATTGAAATACTGTAAAGCTGGGGGCATTGTAATTGTTCTTAATTCAATATCAGAACAACCAGTTGCAAAGTTTGATACTTCTAATTGTACATCTACATCTGTTCCTGGTTCAAATGTTAACACTAAGTCCTCATCTGAACTTGTAAAGATATTACCTAAATAATCTGTAATAGTCCAAACTCTGGTGTCATCTCCAACCGAAGCATCAAATAATCTCAATGTATCAGGATAACACTCGTCAGTTACATCTGTATAATTTGCAACTGGTGCTTGTATATCAATTGTTTGTGTAAACACCTGACTAGAAAGAATATACTCACAACCATTTGATCTATAACCTAATGCTACAGTAACTGGTCCTGGAATTCTGTTTGAATAGGTATGAGTAGCTACATCTGAAACATTAGAAGTAATAAGGTCTTCATCTAAAGTAGTTCCATCATAATCAAAATCCCAAATAAATTCTACCGGATAGCTTGATACCACCGTAGAGTTATTTGTGAAAATAATTTCCATGTTATTACAAACCACAAATTGATCTGGTGTAAAATCCAGATTAGTTGGTGGTAAGCCAATATGTAAAATATCGCTTTGGGTAACAGACTCAGAACATTCTGAATTTGAAGCTGTTAAGCTAACAGAATAAATACCTTCACCAGAAATATTGAATGTTGGATTTTCTTGATTAGAAGTTGCCACAACATTTCCACCTTCGTCTGTAACCACCCAATCCCAGTTAGTAACTGGGACAAAAGTTGTTGTATTATTAGTAAAAGTTGTTGTTAAGGAATTACAACCTTCTATAACATCTGGAGAAAAATCAGGCACAATTGGCTCTGATCGTATAGTCATAGTTGTTCTATCAATACAACCTTGCGAGTTTTCAATTTCTAACTCAGCCGTGTATGTTCCATACCCACTATAAGTAAATGGTGCTGGATCAGCATTTGTATCATCTACAGAACCATCTCCATCAAAATCCCATCTATAAATTGTTCCATTTTCAGAAGCACTCCCATCAAAATCTACAGTAAAACTGGAAGTACAAAACTGAGTACGATCCGCAGACATTACTGCATTTATTTCTGGATGAACTGTAATAAAATCAGTTTGAGTTACAACTCCTCCACAAGTGCCATCACCACCAGTAACTCGCATTGAAACTGTATATGTTTGAGGTGAGTTTCCTGTATTTGTATAAGTAAAAAATGCAGATGATCCAGAATCATCATATACTCCATCACCATCAAAATCCCATTCAATAGTTTGAAAGGGAAATTGCACATTTGAATCATCAGTAAATAAAACCGTCATCGGAGAACAGGATTCTGTCTGATTGACTGTAAAGCTTTGTTGGTAGTCGTAAAGCTTTACTACACCAGTTTTAACCTCCGTATTCGAACAACCACTTGGTATGTCTGTAACTGTAAGCGTTACATCATATATAGTAGAATCTCCTGTTCTATTAAATGTATAAGAAGGGTTTTGAAGGTTTGAATCTGAGATACCGTCACCATCAAAATCCCATTCGTATAAAAATGGTCCTGTAGCAGTAGTTTTAGTACTGTCTGTAAAATTCACAAGAATTGAACTAGAACAAGTGATTTGTTCTTCTGGAGTAAAATCAACATCTAGCTGATCGATTACATTTATAAAGTCAGATACGACATATGTATTCTTACAACCATTATTATCTTCTACAAATAGCTTTACATCATATAAACCCGGGTCGTTAAAAGTATAGGTAACTGTATCGCCAATAGCCACACCACCAGAACCAAACTCCCAGATTATATTGCCAGGATCAATTCCAGCATCACCTATGGTAATATCGCTATAAAAAGTAACAGTAAGCGGAGAACAACCACCTTGGATGTCAGACGAAAAAGTTGGAGTAGGTCCAGCAAAAACTGTTATAAAGTCATTTTTATCAATAGTTTCTGAAGTACCATCATTATAATAAATAGTAAGGCTTACGTCATATGTACCGTTTGAAATGTAAATTGTTGAAGGTGTTTCAAGAATAGAATTTGTTCCATTTCCTAAATCCCATTCGTATGGATTGGATGTTCTCAAAGTTTTAGCCCCATCTGGCAATGGTTCAAAGCCAACTACCAAAGGTCCGCAACCTGATTCAGAACTTCCAGAGTTTACCTGGAAATCACCCTGCCCATACACATGAACTATGGAGAACATGAAAAAGAGCACACTCCAGTTTACTCTCTTTTTAAAAAGTTTCAAATGTTCCAATGCTTGTCAATTTTTCGGGTTTATTAAATGTTAATGATTCAAAACCATTACACTTAATATTCGAAAAATCTATTCCATTGAACTACCACAATTTGTTTATTACATAATTCTTATTACATCATTTTTTTTTTTGAATTAACATTTAAAACTTACTTCTATATCTATTTTCTAGTAAAATCAAATAGAGTTTTAATAAGAATTTATTTATAAATTAAATAATCTTACTTTTGAACAATTTTAAGATACTCTGTTTAAAAGCAAATTTTAAAGATTTTTTAAAGGTTACAGTAAATTCTAGTTTAATTCAGCTTGTGTAATTTTTTTAAGCTAATTTGAAGCAAAATCGGAGTTTTTTCTTAAATTTCATTTATTATCTAGCTTACTTAGCTTTTATAAAAATTGATATATCATTATTTTTTTCTCAATTAAATAATGGGATATTTTGAGATTTGGATAGAATATTTATATTTGAATTGTTATGCATGCATAACTTTTTTTTTAGAAAGTAATTTATCCCAATAAACACCTCATGGAAATATTCATTAGTTTATTTCAACAACTCTGTTTTGTGGGGCTAATCGCAGCGACTGCTTTAATTATAGGTAAGAGAATAAAAACAATAAGCAGAAACATTAAGCTGGGTAGATCCGAAGACAGATCTGGAAATAAAGATGAAAGAGTAAAAAAAATGCTCCTTCTTGCTTTTGGCCAGAAAAAAATGTTTGACAGACCATTTATTGGTCTGATGCACTTTACTATTTATGCTGGTTTTCTAATAATCAATATCGAAATATTAGAAATTATCTTAGATGGCATAACTGGAAAGCACAGATTATTTGCCCCTCTTTTAGGAAGTCTTTATCCATACCTTATTGGCTTTTTTGAGCTACTTGCACTTGGTGTAATAGTTACCTGTTTAATATTTCTTTTTAGAAGAAGTTCAGGTCTTATACCAAGATTCGAAAAACCAGAGATGAAAGGCTGGCCTAGTAAAGATGGTAAAATTATTCTTATTTGGGAGATTGCTTTAATGCTTGCACTCTTTACTATGAATGCCACAGATAGTATTTTACAAGGTAGAGGTAGTGAAAGCCAATATATTTCTTCTCATTTTCATCAGGTAGGATCATTTTTGGTAAGTCAAGCTTTTGTCCCGATTTATGAAAACCTCTCTACAGGTACATTAATAGCAATTGAAAGAATTTCGTGGTGGATTCACATCTCAGGAATATTTGCCTTTTCAATTTACATTACCTACTCTAAGCACTTACATATTGCTTTGGCATTCCCTAATACATACTTTTCTGATTTACAGCCAAAAGGAGAAATGAAAAATATGGATGCTGTAACCAAAGAAGTAAAGATCATGCTGGAGATGGAAAGTGGTTCATCAGATGCAGCGGAAGAAGAAGTTGCTACTTTTGGAGCTAGAGATGTAACAGATCTTACTTGGAAGAACATAATGGATGCTTATAGTTGTACAGAGTGTGGAAGATGTACTTCTGTTTGCCCAGCTAACCAAACAGGTAAAAAACTTTCTCCTAGAAAAATAATGATGGATGTGAGAGATCGTGCAGAAGAGTTTGGGTATAACATAGATAGTAAAGGGAAAGAGTATGATGATGGAAAGTCTCTATATGGAGATTATACCAGTAAAGAAGAATTAATGGCTTGTACAACTTGCAACGCATGCGTAGAAGCTTGCCCTATACATATAAATCCATTAGACATTATTCTTCAACAAAGAAGATATATTGCTATGGAAGAATCTGATACTCCTGCATCTTGGAATGCCATGTTCTCTAATATCGAAAACAATCAGGCACCATGGGCTTTCCCTCCAACAGACAGATTTAAATGGTCTGAAGAATTCAACAAGGAATAATTAAAACATTTAAGAAAACATTCATGGACAACACCACTAAAATACCTACCATGGCTGATTTATCCTCAGAAGGAAAACAGCCTGAAATTTTATTCTGGGTTGGATGTGCCGGTTCATTCGACGACAGATACAAGCGAGTTACTATTGCTTTTATAAAGATTTTAAATGCAGCTAAGATAAATTATGCTGTTTTAGGCCCAGAAGAATCTTGTACTGGTGACCCTGCTAGAAGAGCTGGAAATGAATTTCTTTTTCAAATGCAGGCAGTACAAAATATAGAGATTTTAAATACCTATCAAATAAAGAAAATTGTAACTGCATGCCCACATTGCTTTAATACACTCAAAAATGAATATCCTGTTTTAGGTGGTAATTATGATGTTGTGCATCACTCTACTTATCTGCAAGAACTGATAGATTCTGGCAAAATAAAACTACAAGAAGGTGGTGAGTTTAAGGGTAAAAAAATTACCTACCACGATTCTTGTTACTTGGGAAGAGCGAATAATATTTATGAAGCACCAAGAAAAGTTTTAGAATCTATAGATGCAGATTTAGTAGAAATGAAAAACTGCAAGAAGAATGGATTCTGCTGTGGAGCAGGTGGAGCACAGATGTTTAAAGATGCTGAAAAAGGCAAAAAAGAAGTAAATATCAAAAGAACTGAAGAAGCATTGGCAACTGGAGCAAAGGTTGTCGCCTCAGCTTGCCCCTTCTGTATGACTATGATGAGCGATGGCGTAAAAAACAAAGAGAAGGAACAAGAAGTAAAAGTTTTAGATATTGCGGAACTTGTCGCTATTAGTAATAAGTTGTAGTTTTAGTGCATACTTATTATGAAATAATTTAAATTACTCACACAACACTATGTACATACAATTTTCAGAACTGCCAGCTTCATCAAGAGTTTGGGTGTATCAATCTAATAGAAAATTCGACTCTAAAGAACAGAATATTGTAGAAGATTTGCTTACAAACTTTATAAGTCGTTGGCAATCTCACGGTGCAGAATTACAGGGATCATTTAAGATCATGTATCAACAATTTATTATTCTAGCAGTTGATACAACTACTAATTTACCTTCTGGATGTTCAATTGATAGTTCAGTTGCGGTGCTCAAAGAAATTGAGAAAACATTAAATGTTGATCTATTCGATAGAATGAACATTGCCTTTTTAGAAGAAAATAATCACATCTATACCATCAATTTTAGAGAGATCGAAGGGGCAATTAACTCTGGTAAAGTTATTCCACAAACAATTACATTCAATAATTTAGTGGATACAAAAGAGAAATTCGAAAACGAATGGCTTATTACAGCGTCTAATTCGTGGTTGAAAAAATATTTTAATAAAGTAACTCAAAACTAAGGCGAAATAATTTTTGGAAAAGAATAATAGGATTCTCGAAGTGTGTGCAGAGTCTGTTCAATCAGCAAAAGCTGCATTTGAGGGAGGTGCAGACAGAATAGAATTATGCAGCAATTTAATGGAAGGGGGTATAAGCCCTTCTGCCGGATTGATAAAAGCTGTAAAAAAATATTGCGACATACCAGTATTTGTATTAATTAGACCTAGAGGGGGCGATTTTTTATATGATGATGAAGAAAAAGAAATTATTCTTCATGATATAGAAACAGCAATAAATCTTGGTGCAGATGGGATTGTATCTGGCTTTTTAAATAAAGACGGTTCTATCGATACAGATTTTACCAAAAGAGTTTTAGAAATTACTCATCCTCTCCCATTTACATTTCACAGAGCATTTGATGTTGCAAAAGAGCCTTTTACTGTGCTAAATCAACTAATTGATTTAGGAGTTCAGAGAATTCTTACCTCAGGGCAAAGAAATACTGCATTAGAAGGCTCTTCTCTCATTAAAGATTTAATAGAATTAGCTGGAGACAAGCTCCAAATTTTGATTGGAAGTGGTATTAGTAGCAGTAATATTCTGGAAATTCTTAAAAAAACTGGGGGAAATGAATTTCACGCATCTTGCAGAAGTGAGTTCAGTAGCAAAATGGAATATATCCATCCTGATGTAAAAATGGGCAAAGAAAGTTCTCAAGGAGAATATTCAATTCAGATAACTGATATCGAAAAAGTAAAAGAAATTAAGAAGATTTTAAGTAGCGTTTAGGAAGTTATCAAAATAAAAAAAGCGATTCATTAAAATGAATCGCTTTTTTTATATAAAGTAAAATCTATTACATAAAGCTGCTGAAAATTGCTGCACCTTCATTCATTAAAGCTACTACAAGCCATACAATAAAGACTAGTGGTAGCACAATAGAATACATGAGAACAGGAACTTCGTGTCCTAAGTGCATAAATTCAGATACTATATAAAAAGCTTTTACGATAGTTAGAACAATGAATAAAATATTCAAAAGAGTTCTGTCTGAACCATCTGGCCATATAAAAGCCAAAGCAAATTCAATTACAGTAACAACAAATAGAATTAAAGCTATTCTAAGAACTTTCTTTGTGTTTGCTTTTCTTATTTCTTCAGCAGACATACTAGAGTCGTGAGATGCCATATTATACGCGTGTTAAGTATTGCAGAATTAATTTATTAAATCAAGTAGAATAAGGTAAATACGAATACCCATACAAGGTCTACAAAGTGCCAGTATAATCCAACTTTTTCTACCATTTCGTAATGACCTCTTTTCTCATAAGTTCCCATTACTGTATTATAGAAAACTATTATGTTTAAAACTACACCACTGGTTACGTGCATACCATGAAAACCTGTAATAAAGAAGAAGAAATCTGCAAATAATGGAGGTCCATATTGATTATGAGCGAGATTAGCACCAAAGAATGTTGATCCATCGCTTAAAACTAATCCTTCGTCTGTACCATGGATAAAGTGCATCCATTCCCATGCTTGGCAGCTTAAGAAAGCAATACCACCTACGATAGTCCAAATCATCCATTTTTCAACATCTTTTTGATCTTTTCTATGCCCTGCTTCTACAGCCAATACCATAGTTACACTGCTAAGAATCAAAATGAATGTCATTATACCAACAAATACTAGCGGTAATTCAGTACCGTGTAAAAATGGTACCGCGTTAAAAACCTTTTCAGGAATTGGCCAGTGTAGGTCAGAGAAAGTAAATTCTGAGTAAGGTTTTTCAAATGCTGGGTGCATAAACCTTACCATCAAATAAGAAATTAATAAAGCTGAAAATGTAAAAGCATCAGACAGTAAGAAAAACCACATCATAAGCTTCCCATAACTGGCTTTCATAGGGGATCCCCCTCCATTCCAAACATCCTTTTTAGGATCCTTTACAACAGTTGTTGTTGACATATTAAGTAGCTATACAGTTTAAAAACTAAAACAAGTAATGAATATTAATTGATAACGATTCGTAAAAATACAATTATCTATTTAATAGCAAAAATACAAACAAATATATCCATAAACCATCTAAAAAATGCCAATAAGTAGCACATAAATCCATAGATAGCAAATTTTTAGAATGGATCTTATATCTGAGAGATTGAACTAATACATAGAGAATTACTAAAACTCCGGATACCAGGTGTAAACCGTGCAAACCTGTTAAAACATATACAAAAGAACCGGATGGGTTACCTACAAAGTATACATTTATATCTACAAGTTGAACCCAGCCGTAAAATTGCAAAACAAGAAAGGTAATTCCTAAAATTGCAGTAACTATTGCAGCAATTCTTAATCTTGCAAAATTATCTTTCTTTGCTTCAATATAAGCCCAATGCATAGAAATGCTACTAGCTATAATTACTACAGTACTTACATAAAAAATGTTTGGTAAATCAAAAATATACCAGTTACCTTCTCCCTGTCTTACAATATAAGCACTAGTTAAAGAGGCAAATATCATCACTACACTTACCATAAACAGCCATAAGGCAAACTTCTTTGGGTTCATAGAAGTTGTTTTTTGGGCAGTTTCTTCTCTTCGGTGAATATATTCTGACATTATTAAAAATTTCTAATGAATAATATTATGTGTGAGTTTTAACAGACTAAATTTTGTCTAGTAAAAAAGCTAATTGTACTATTGGTAAGTAAAAAAATGAGCTAAACATAAGTTTGAGTGCTGCTTTTCTAGAACCAGTTCTCATTAAAGAAAATGTCTGAATTAAAAATAAAGCGCCACAAACAACTGCTACCAATGCCGAGGTTAATCCTGTAATTCCATATTGAGCAGGTAAAACGCCCATTGGAATTAAGAATAGTGTATAGGTCATCATTTTAAAAGCGGTGTTAAAATCTTTTTTACCATTAGGTAACATTTTAAAACCAGCTCTTTTATAATCTTCGTCTCCGAGCCAAGCGATTGACCAGAAATGTGGAAACTGCCACATAAACTGAATACCAAAAATAATAAATGCTTCTGCTGAAAGTGAACCAGTGTATGCAACCCAACCAATTAATGGAGGCATAGCACCCGGAAAAGCACCAACAAAAACAGAAATTGGACTCACACGCTTAAGTGGAGTATAAACAAATCCGTAAAGAATTAATGAAAGTAATGTAAGAAGGGCTGTAAATGGATTTACATATACTGTTAATAGTACAGTTCCAATTGTAGTAACTATTAAAGTAAATATAGTTGCTTCTTGTATAGATAACCTATCTGTAGGAAGAGGACGATCTTTTGTTCTCTTCATCAATTTATCAAATTCTTTCTCTTTTATCTGATTGATTATGTTTGCACCAGAAGTAACCAAAAAGCTCCCCATTAATAAACTCAAAAACTTCACCCAGTCTATCGGACCTTCTTGTGCTAGTAAATAACCAAATGTACCAGAAAAAACTACAACGGCACTTAATCTAAATTTTACTAGCTGAAAAAATAATTTTGCTTTATATAAGATTAGATTACCCTGTACCTGTTCGTGCAAATGAGATTCACCTGTATACATGTGCTGTGTTTTACCGCTATTAGATTTCAATGTATGTATGCTGATTTTGTAAAAATTAAGCAGTATGCATTGCTAAATTTTTCTGCTTTTTTAAAAACTTCTCAAAGTTAATGAATAAGAGTAATATAAATTGCACACCTAAAGCAAGTGACCCCAAAAGTAAATGAACTGGCTGTAACCAATTCGGTATGCTGAAGTATGCCATTCCAATACCACTTAAAATTTCTATTAGTAAAATAGCTCCTAGAAAATATGCCCACTTAATTGTATCTGTAGGAACATTTTCTTTTGATTTATATAGCATAAAGAAAAAATAGCCATGTACTGCCAATACTAGTAAAGAGAATGATCTGTGCGTATAAAAAACTGCACCGATTTCTTCAAGCCATAAATTTCTTTGTTGATAATCAAAAGATTTAGCCACAACATCAACTCCCTCTCTTACCTGAGTTCCTAACATTAGCTGTATTATAGATAGCGCAATGCAAATTAATAGAGTAAATTGAACTTTCTTAAAGGTAGCCTCAGGAAGTTTTTTCAAATTTAATACATCACCGAATGATCTGAAAATTACAAACAAAAGTATTCCTACAATTAACTGAGCCAATAGCATATGTAGGGTTATTAAAACAGGCTTTAAATTAGTAGAAACGACTACAGAACCTAACCAACCCTGAAACAATACGATAAGAAAAGTTATAAAAGATAATACTGTAATTAGTTTGTCTTTCTTGTAAAAAGAAACAGAAAGGATGCAAGTAACTAAAATAAAAACACCTATTAATGAACCTACTAATCTATTTACATATTCGGTCCAAGTGTGTATTACATTAAAATCGGCTATTTCTTTTCCTGCAACTTTAAAAACCTCTTTGTAATTTGCAGGTAATTCTGCTTCGCTGGTAGGTGGCACCCATTGTCCAAAACATTTAGGCCAATCAGGACAACCCATCCCCGATCCTGTTGCTCTAACAATTCCTCCAACTAAAATGAGCAAATAAACTGAAACTATTGTTATTACTCCAAAATTGCGAAACCTCTTCTCAGACTTTTTCAATGATAATCAGTCGTTTGATTTTGCGTGCAAATTTAATCATCAAACTGCTCTGTAAAAAAACAATCATGATTAAAATTCAAGATTATTAAATTTGAAGGTTTTATAAGGGATTTCTAATTCTCTGAGATTTATGATGAAAAATCAATTTTTAACAAGAAACTCCCTTTTCGTATAAAAGATTAATACCTATATTCAAGATAAAATTAAAAATAGAAAACATTAATGCCGGTATTCGAATTAGATAAACATGACATTGTGTTTCCACCAGCATACCTCGCAGATAACTCTGGATTACTGGCAATAGGTGGCGACTTATCTCCTGACAGATTACTTTCAGCTTACAAAATGGGGATTTTTCCTTGGTTTAATCCAAATGAACCTATTCTATGGTGGTCTCCAAATCCAAGATTTGTAATTATTCCAGAAGAAATTATCGTTTCTAAAAGCATGAAACAGGTTTTTAGAAGCGAGAAATTCAAAGTAACATTCGATCAAGATTTTCTTGGAGTAATAGAAGGCTGCCAAAGTGTACCCAGACCGGGACAGCAAGGCACATGGATTTCAGAAGAAATTATAGATTCTTACTACGAATTGTTCAAGAGAGGATTTGTGCATACAGTTGAAGTTTGGCACAAAGATGAGCTTGTGGGGGGTTTGTATGGAGGAGTGCTAGGAAAATGCTTTTTTGGTGAATCTATGTTTGCCAAAATGAGCAATGCTTCTAAAGTTGGATTTATCACACTTGCAAAAAATTTGCATGAGTTTGGCTTCGAGCTAATTGATTGCCAAGTATATACGAATCACTTAGAGTCTTTAGGTGCCAAGATGATTCCGCGAATGGAGTTTTTAAACAAAGTTGAAGCTAATAGCCATTCTATTCCAAAAAAAGCTGAGTGGAGCGAAAAATTTAAAACCCGTTTCGATTTTTAATGGAAACGGGTTTTAAATTAATTTTTATGGAAATTGATTTCTAGTCTTCTTTTTTAGGGTCTGGATCAGCAACTGCTACATCAGCTTTCATTTGATCCTCAATTACCTGAATCGCCTCATAGATATAAACATCCTTTTTAACTTTCTTGTGAAAGTCTTCTAATCTAGCAATTCTTACAGTATCTGGAGAACCATCTAACTCAGCTTTTACTTCTTCTAACACTAAATCTTCGTGATCTTTAGAAAGGTTACTGAATTTTTTAGCTTTTTCATCCAATTTATCTTGATAAGAATCAAAATCTTTGTAGTTAAGAGTTTGAAGTGTATTTTCTCTTTCTTCTTTCATTGAATGAGCTTTCTCTTCAATTAATTGGAATACTTCGTTTGCATCAACCCTTTTTTCACTTTTAGCAGCTAATAAATCTGTATGCAATGGTTTATCCCAAGTTGTAAATTCATTTGGTTCAACTTCATCCCAAGGTAAAGCATAATCTAATTTGCTCTCTCCCACTTCAAGGAAATCATACACATCTGGTAAAATTACATCTGGTGTAACTCCTTTCCACTGAGTAGATTTACCTGTAATTCTATAAAACTTCTGAATAGTAAGTTTTAATGAACCAAGAGGTTTCATATCATTATATCTAGCAGAAAGATAATTATCAAGCTCTAAGAACTGTTGAACAGTACCTTTCCCAAAAGAACTTGAGCTACCTACAATTACAGCTCTACCATAATCTTGCAATGCTGCAGCAAGAATTTCTGATGCAGAAGCACTAATTTTATTTACCATTACTACAAGAGGTCCATCATAAATTACTTCAGGGTCAGAATCTCTGTAAACAACTGGTTTTGCAACTTTGCTTCTCACTTGTACGATTGGTCCTTTTTCAATAAATAAACCGCTCATATCAACTGCATCTCTTAAAGAACCACCACCATTTGATCTAAGATCAAGAATAATTCCGTCTACACTTTTCTCTTTCAGCTTTAAAAGTTCTTTTTTAACGTCTTCAGCAGAGTTTCTACCACCTCTTCTTTGGAAGTCTGCATAGAAACTAGGTAACAATATATATCCGATTCTATGACCAGAATCTTTACTTTCGATTACAGTAGATTTTGCATAAGACTCTTCGAGTATTACCACATCTCTTATAATTGGCACTACCATTATTCTACCGTCAGTCTTTTTAATTGTTAGCCTAACTTCAGTCCCTTTTTTACCTCTAATAAGCGATACTGCGTCTTTTAAAGGCATATCTTCTACAGAAACAGGTTCTTCTTCGGCTTGAGCTACTTTAAGAATAACATCTTCTTCTTTTAGGTCTCCTTGTTTCCAAGAAGCACTACCCGGTACAATTCTACTTACTTTAATACTTCCGTCCATTTGTACAAGCTGAGCGCCTATACCTTCTAGCCTACCAGACATTTGGATGTCAAACTCTTCTTTTTCGTAAGGAGGAAAAAATTCCGTATGTGGGCCGTAAATGCTTAAAATCGCATTAATATAATCTGAAACTTTATCTTCGTCATCTAACTTTTGAAGCCTATCAAATAAGTTATCGCAGTTTCTCTGAACCTCTTTGCGTACCTCAGCTTCTAGTTCATCATCCGTTTTTGCAGTGAATTTCTCACCATTTTTCTTCGCATCTTTCTGCTTCTTATCTTGGCTCTCTTTTTTGTTGTGGAACATCACTAATGCCTGATATTTCAGATACTTCTCCCACTCTTTCTTAAGAGCCTTTTTAGATGAAGCAAACTCTCTTTTATCTGCATCCAATTCGATTTCGTCTTTAGAATCAAAATCAAATGGTTTTTCTAAAATTTCATTACAATATGTTTGAGCTTCTGTAACTCTTTCTTTCATTATAGTGATCGATAAGGAAAGCAAATCATTATTCTCACCTTTTATATCGTCGTCTATTTGAGTTTCAAATGCTTTTAGTTTTTTGATGTCATCTTTGATAAAAAACCTTTTACCGGCATCCATCCTTTTTAAATATGCCTCAAAAGCTTTTTTAGAAAATTCGTCGTCTTCAGTTAGGTTGTTAAAATGTGCTCGCTCTATTAAGCCTTGAAATACAATTTCTTTAAGAATCGCTTCCTTATTTTTATCAAGCATATCAGCCTGAAAAAATGTAAAGCTAAATAAAGCGATTATGAAGGCAGGGATAATTAAAAATAAGATTCTTTTCTTCATACTTGGAGTGACTATATGATGTATAATTTGAGCTTATCTATTGTAAGAAATAGCTTGTAAGTATCAAAAACCTTTCCTTACATAAAAGAAATAAAAAAGAAAATCAACTCAGTTGCATGAGTTAATATAACAATTTCTTCTATATACAAGAAAAAGTTTTGCAGTTCAGTTCCAGTATTAAAACTTCTTTAAGAAAAAATAATTCTTATTTTGTTTCTGTTTTTGCAGATTTTTTCTTCTTTGCCCCGCCTCCAGACTTCTTGTCAGGGGTTGTTTCGATAATTTCTACACATTTTTGGTATGTAAGATCTTCTGCTTCTGTACCCTTAGGAATTTTATAATTTTTCTTTTTAAAAGAAATGTAAGGTCCCCAGCGTCCATTTAAAACTTTTAGATCAGCATCCTCATCAAACTCTTTTATGAGCTTTTTAGCATCAGCTTCTCTTTTAGCTTTAATCAGTTCTATAGCAGTTTCTTCGTCTACTGTGTGTGGGTCTAATTCTTTACCTAATGAAACAAATTTACCATCGTGTCTTACATATGGACCAAATCTACCGATAGCGGCAACTATTTTCTTACCTTCAAACTCGCCAACATCTCTTGGTAGTTTAAAAAGTTCAAGCGCTTCTTCGAGGGTAATTTTATCCATATACTGCCCTTTTCTTAAAGAAGCATATAATGGTTTTTCTTCGTCTTCTTGTGTTCCGATCTGCACATAAGGTCCATATTTGCCAATTTTGACAAACATTTCCTTTCCACTCTCAGGATGCTCTCCCAGCTTTCTGGTGGTTCCTGCATCACTTCTTGTTAAATTCTTATCTGCATCTTCTACAGTTGTATGGAAACCACTGTAGAATGAATTGATCATGTCATTCCACACAATTTTACCACTAGCAATAGAGTCAAACTGCTCTTCTACCTTCGCTGTAAAAGAATAATCTACGATGTTTGAAAAATTCTTGGTTAAGAAGTCATTTACTACCATTCCCATATTAGTTGGGAATAGCTTATTCTTCTCAGCACCAGTTATTTCTGTCAGTACATTTTCATCAATTTTACTATCTGCTAGTACTAACTCATTGTATTTTCTTTCAACACCTTCTCTCTGCTCTTTAATTACATAATTTCTCTTTTGAATGGTAGAAATCGTTGGAGCATAAGTAGACGGTCTACCAATGCCTTTTTCTTCTAATCTCTTTACAAGACTAGCTTCTGTATATCTTGCAGGTGGTCTGCTAAAGCGTTCGGTAGCTCTTAGGTTATTTAGTTCAAGTGCTTGTCCCTTTTCTAAAGGAGGAAGCATTCCTTTGCTTTCTTCGTTTTCATCATCGTCTTCATCATCTGTAGACTCGATATAAACTTTTAAGAATCCATCAAACTTAATTACCTCTCCAGTAGCAACTAATTTCTCATCTCTACCAGTAATATCGATGGTAGCGGTAGTTTTTTCTAGCTTAGCATCAGACATCTGAGAAGCAATTGCCCTTTTCCAGATAAGATCGTAAAGTTTTACATCATTTCTATCTCCAGAAATTGTATGATTGCCAAAATTAGTTGGTCTAATCGCTTCGTGAGCTTCTTGTGCAGATGCAGACTTGTTTTTAAACTGTCTGTTTTTCAGATATTCTTGTCCGTAGTGGCTTACAATTTCGTTTGCTGCAAACTGTCTTGCCTCATCAGATAGATTAACTGAGTCAGTTCTCATATAGGTTATATGCCCTGCTTCGTAAAGTCTTTGGGCTACTGCCATTGTCTGAGAAACTGAAAAATATAATTTCCTACTAGCTTCTTGTTGCAAAGTTGAAGTTGTAAAAGGAGCAGCAGGTGATTTCTTACCAGGCTTGGTTTCTAACTTCTCAATTGAAAAAGCAGCATCTATACAGCTTTCAAGAAAAGCTTTTGCTTCTTCTTTTGTATCAAATCTTTTGTTAAGATCTGCTTGAAGAATTTTTCCTTTACCTAAATCGAATATTGCATTTACCTTATAGGCACTTTTTGGTTCAAAAGCATCAACTTCTCTTTCTCTCTCTACTACCATTCGAACTGCTACAGACTGAACTCTACCAGCAGATAAACCAGCTTTAATCTTTTTCCAAAGTACTGGAGAAAGCTCAAAACCCACTAATCTGTCTAATACTCTCCTCGCCTGCTGTGCATTTACAAGGTCTACATCAATAGTTCTCGGAGTTTGAATCGCATTAAGAATTGCATTTTTAGTAATTTCTCTAAAAACAATTCTCTTGGTATGATCATCTTTTAAATTGAGGGCTTCCTTCAAATGCCAGGATATAGCTTCCCCTTCGCGGTCGTCGTCAGTTGCTAACCAAACGGTTTCCGCATCCTTAACCAGTTTTTTTAATTCTGATATAACCTGCTTCTTATCAGGAGAGATTACATACTCTGGTTTAAACCCGTTCTCAATATCAATTGCGCCATTTCCTTTTGGCAAGTCACGAACATGTCCATAGCTGGATTTAACTAGATAGTCTTTACCCAGATACTTTTCAATTGTCTTTGCTTTTGCTGGTGATTCTACTATGACTAAATTTTTCGTCATTATATATCTTTCAGATTTTAAAATGAAATTAGTTGATTCTCACAATAAAAATCGAGGTTATATAAAAAATTAACTTCACAAATCTTATTGTTCTTCAAAAAAAATTTTTGTGAAAATAAAAATCAACCTATTATTTAACATCTTGAAATTGGACTAAACACCCAATATCCATTTAATTTGCTCACAATATTAATACTTAAATTATTATTTAAAATACACAAACATATTAATTCACGAAATTGTTAAATACAATAGAGCGAATATTCGCCAAATTGACTTACAATTTTTATATTCGCCACATAAGACAATTTCAATACTAAATTTGGATAATCAATGACAAAAACAGCGGAATTACACATTGACGGTAACGTCTATGAGCTTCCCATTCTGGAAGGATCAGAAGGAGAAAAAGCAATCGACATTTCTAAACTAAGAGCGCAAACTGGACATATAACTCTTGATGTAGGTTTTAAAAATACGGGTTCTACTAAAAGTTCTATCACTTTCTTAGATGGTGAAAAAGGAATTTTGAGACACAGAGGTTACACAATCGAAGATCTTTGCGAAAAAGCAGACTTCTTAGAAGTAGCCTATATGTTGATATATGGTGAGTTCCCAGATGCAGATACCTACGAAAAGTTTAAATATACTATTACCCACCATACGCTTGTGCACGAAGACATGAGGAAAATCTTTGATGGTTTCCCTTCAACTGCACACCCAATGGGAGTTTTGTCATCTCTTGTAACTTCA
>PBYL01000038.1 GCA_002729595.1 Thalassovita sp.
TGGCAGCATAAATGCACAACTTGAAGCAATTGTTACAGGAATTGCTACAAAAAGAGGCTCTACTCCCAAGCCTTGAGCAATACCACCAACAACCGGTAGTAAAATGGTAACTAAGGCCACATTACTCATAACTTCTGTCATAAAGAGCATTACGGCAATAAGTATAGATACAATGGCAAAATTGCTCAAAGTATTATTCTCTGCTATAGAAGACCCAATTAAATCGATAATTCCCGTTTTTTGCATCGCTCCTGCCATACTCAATCCACCTCCAAAAAGTAATAAAATACCCCAAGGAAGTCTCTCTGTATCTTTCCATTCTAATAGAAACAATCCTTTCTTAAAATTGAAAGGCACAAAAAACACGACTAAAGCAAAAAACATCGCTATGGTTGGGTCGCTTAATTCTATAACATCGAAAAAGGGCTGAATTTGCGTTCTGAACACCCAAAAGAAAGCAGTAAAAAAGAAAATTACAGAAACTTGCTTTTCCTGACCACTCATTTTACCAAGCTTTTTATACTCCTCATCAACTATCTCTGCTGAACCTTCAAACTTGCCTAACCTATTGGGAAACATCACTTTAACCAATACAAAAAATGTGATAGTTAATAACACTGCGGCAAATGGGAAACCAATGAGCATCCACTGTGCAAAAGGAACTTCATACTGATAAGTACTCTCCATAAAGCCTCTAAAAACTACGTTGGGAGGTGTACCTACTAAAGTGGCTACACCACCAATATTAGCTGCATAGGCAATACCGATCATGATGCTTAGGGCAAAGTTTTTTTGCCTTACTGTAAGCTCTTCTTTGTCTTTCAAAAAAATACCTATTACAGAAGAAGCAATAGGCAACATCATTACAGCAGTGGCTGTATTGCTAATCCACATGCTGAGTAATGCAGTTGCTAGCATAAATCCCAATATTATTCCATTGGCATTGGTACCGGTTAGTTTGATAATGCTTAGGGCAATTCTTCTGTGCAAATTCCATTTTTCCATGGCCAGAGCAATTACAAAACCACCCATAAATAAATAAACAATGGGTGAACTGTAAGGTGCAGCGGCTTCTGCCATTTTGTATAAACCCAAGAGCGGAAAGAAGATCATGGGTATCAAAGCTGTAGCTGCAATGGGTATGGCTTCGGTTATCCACCACATGAGCATTAATGCTGCTACCGCGATTACTTTATTGGCTTCTGGACTTAGAGAGTCAAACAGTGGGAACAAAAGAAATGTTATAAATAAGACAGGACCAGCTACAAGGCCTATTTTTTTTGATAATGGGTATTTATCTTCCAAATTTTATTTAATTTATCTGCTTACAGAGGAATTATCTCCATAAATTTAAGTCGATTATTTAAATATTTAAAAAAAATACTACAATAGTACAGAAAACACCGATTTTTGGAATACAATTTATTGTATCTAAATACCAGCTAAGTACAATTTAGTAACCGAATTTTTTTATTATCGTAGACACTAAAGCATTTTTTTAGATTAAATAAGATCTTGTCATGAATTTTTCTAAATTTTCAACAAACATTATCATAGCATTACTATTATTTTCCGCTTGTGTACCTAAAAAAGAACACGAAGAAGTAAAAGCTAGATTAGATTCCCTCACTATAGCAAAAGAAAAAGAAGAAGCGCTTCTGCTAGAAATGGATACAAAAATGGATTCCATTGGAATATTATTAGACTCAATAGAAGTGCAAGAAGAAGGAATAATGCTTAACTTAGAGAGTGGTATCAAATACGACGACTATGTGGGTAGAATTGCGCAGATACAAGAGTACATGGATAGAACCAATAACGAGCTGAAACAACTGGAAGATGCTTTGGTTAAATCTGAAAACGATAATAAAGTTTACAGAAACATTGTCGCAAAATATAAGAAAATGGTTGCTGAGAAAGACGAAACCATTTCTCAATTACAAGAAAGAATTGCCACTTACGAAGAAGAAAAAGTTGCTTTGGTTAGAACTGTTGACTTACAAAATGAAGAACTAACTGAGTTACAGAACCAAGTAACACAACAACAAGACGAAATAAGCAAACTATCTGACGACCTCGATTCTTCTCAAACAGAAAACGTAAAAGTAAAAGCAGAGAAATTCTTCTCACTAGCTCAGTCTACTGAAGCTCTTGCTGAAAAAACAAGTAGTTTTCTGAATGGGAAAAAGAAAAAAGCTTATTACAGACAAGCATATGATTATTACAGACAAGCATTTGAACTAGATGCTGACTTAACAGAAGCTTACACTAAAATGGAAGAACTAGAGTCTAAACTTTAGTTGAGCCAATAATCGCTGCTGATGTCTGCCATTAACAATCAACAATTAGAAGTATGCCAATTATTCAAAAACAACAGGTGAATGACTATCTCAGTTTTGCTATTTGGAAAATAGACGAACAGGAAAATCAGCTCACTGCTCTAACAAGAGATGAATTTTTGCCAGACGAAATTTCATCAATGAAATCGCCTCTAAAGAGATGTCAGACATTAGCAGGCAGATTAATCGTAAATCACCTAACAGAAGATGCTAATTGCAGGTATTCTGGTATAGACAAAGATGAAAATGGAAAACCGTATTTGGTTGGTCTCAACTCGCATATAAGTATTTCGCATACTTTAGACCTTGCAGTTGCGACATACAATTCGCATTTCAAAACCGGAGTAGATGCAGAAGTAATCAGTAACAGACTGTTAAAAGTTGCCCCTCGTGTTTTGAGTCAAAAGGAATTAAGCCGAATCGAAAACGACGAAGAGGAAGCCACTGTTTACTGGTGCGCGAAAGAAGCACTTTATAAGCTCAATGGAGATAAAGGACTTACATTTACCGAAAATTTATATGTAGAAAAAGAATTTGGAGTGAATGACTTTAGCGGATATATTTTTTCGCGAGACACTACCTACAAGGTTAATCTACATAGTTTTAAAATAGATCAGGTAATTTTTGTCTATTCTTCTGAGATTCAAGAATTAGAAAATTGCATAGAAATAGGGATAGAAAATCAGTATTCCAATAGCACCAGCAATTAATACTGAAATAAAAACAGCAGCAGCAGCTATATCTTTTACCTTTCCGGCAAGTGGATGCTGTTGCGGATGAAGCAAGTCAATCGTTTTTTCAATTGATGTATTAAAAGCTTCACTCAGCCAAACTATTCCTGTAGATAGTATAATCCATAACCATTCTTGCCTGGTAAGATTAAAATACCAGGCAAGAATAAAAACTAAAATTCCCACCGGAAAGTGAAAGAAAAAATTATGATCACTGGAAAGGAATTTTATACCTCTAAAAGCATGTCTGAAACTTTTTAATTCTTTTACAAAGTATTCTAAGACTTTCTTCATGCTTAATTATCAATAAATATTTAGCGGTTGATTTTACTGTTCAGCAATTGAATAATCGTAGCTGATCTCAGCCGTTTTCTCCAACATTTTTGCCACAGAGCAATATTGATCTACTGATAATTTTAAAGCCCTTTCTACTTTTTTGGCATCTAGTTTACCTACAAGATGGAAATGTAAGTGAATTTTTGTGAACACCGCAGGAACTGCATCTGGCTCTCTTTCTCCATCAATAGTAATTTTAATATCTTCTAGCTCTTGCTTTTGCTTCTTTAATATGCTTATTACATCAATTGCACTACAAGAACCAATACCAGCTAGCAAAAGCTGCATAGGTCTTACACCTTTACCTTCTCCACCAATTGCTGGCGAGCCATCAATTGAAACAATGTTTCCGTCTTCGTTCGAGGCTTCCATATGGTAAGCCTTATTTTTTCGATTTATCTCGATTTTCATCTATTACTTATTTGATAAAATAATTAATTTCAAAATTGGTAATTTTACATTCCAATCTTTCCAACTTTAAAACAAATAAAAATGAAAGAAATCACAGTACAAGAATTAAAAAAATTGATGGATGATAAGGAGGATTTCCAATTAATAGATGTAAGAGAGGAAAATGAATACAACTTTTGCAATATTAATGGTGAATTAATGCCTTTGGGAAGAATTCTTGATTTCGAAGATGAAATTTCTAAAGATAAAAAAGTAGTGGTTCATTGCAGAAGTGGAGCAAGAAGTGCAAATGCTATTTTACAATTAGAAGATGCTTTCGGATACGACAATCTATATAATTTAAAAGGTGGCATATTAGCTTATGCTAAAGAAATAGATCCATCAATTCCACAATATTAAAAAGTTTAGGGAGGCTTTCTTTTTGAATGCCTCTCTACCATTTTTTCAAACTGCTTTAAAAGAACATTTCAGTTCTAAATTCCCGCAATTAAGGGGAGTATTTTTTAATGCTCGATTTAAAAAATCTCAGTATCTTATCATGCTAACAAATAAGATATGATGCTGAAATTTACCTGTTCTCTCCTACTCTTTTTTACTATTTTACAAGTTGCTACTGCACAAGAAAAAGATTTAAACTTTTATTATTCCGAAGGTATTGCTGCATACAAAAACAAGAACTATCCATCTTTTCTTGAAAACTTCGAGCAAGCCTATAAAATCAGGAATGATCACCCGACCATTATGTATAATCTGGCAGCAGCTTATGCGCTCAATCACCAAGAAAATAAATCATTGGAAGTCTTAAGTGAACTCATCACTTTTCGAGCAGATACAAATATTATTTCCGATCCAGACTTTAAAAGTCTACAGCAAACAAAAGGATTTACTGAACTCACCAACAAAATCAAGCAGCAAAACACAAAAGTTAATCTCACAAAAGAGGTTAGCACAGTTCCAGGTAAATATCATCCAGAAGGTATAGCTTTTGATGCCAAGGAAAATACTTTTTACATCAGCTCTATCAGAAAAGGAATGATTTTAAAAGTGGATGAAAATGGAGAAATTTCAACCTTTTACAATGCTAACAAAAACACTTGGTCTGTAAGTGGTATATCTATCGATAAAAAGAGAAACAGACTTTGGGCTTGCACAATCGCAACACCAAACTTCGAAAATTATAAAAAAGAAGATGAGGGTAAGTCTGCTGTATTATGTTTCGATCTCTCGAATGGAGAATTGATTAAAAGATATGATCTGCGAGATGATAACCAACATTGGTTCGGAGACCTCACCATTAACAAACAAGGGAAAGTATATATTTCAGATAGTAGCTTCCCGGCCATTTATCAAACTAATTTTGAAGCAGACAGCTTACAGCTTTTGGCTCATTATCCAGACTTAAGATCTTTACAGGGAATAGCATTATCTAATGATGAAAAATTGCTCTATTTTGCTGATTACCTCAAAGGCATATTAAAAGTTGATTTAGCTAAGCCTGAACTTACTTATTTGGTCAAACATCACATCCACCCCTATTACCTAAAAGGCATTGACGGCTTATACTTTTATAAAAACTCTTTACTAGCGATTCAGAATGGAGTAAGTCCAATTAGAGTTTGTCAGTTTGAGTTAGATAAATCAGGAATCGAAATAGTAAAAACTAAACTTTTAGTAAATGCTCAACCAGAGTTTAATGAGCCCACATTAGGCACACTTTCCAAGAATAAACTTTACTTTATTGCCAACAGTCCTTGGGGTTTGTATAATAAAGAATTTACCTTACCAGCAGATGAAAAAATACCAGATACTATGATTGTAGAAACGGTTATAAACAAAAAGTAAATTTATTATAGAGCTGTAAGTCTGGTTTTGTAATTTTGAGTGATAATCAAAAAATAATATAATCAGCATGCTTTTAAGAAGACCTAGAAGAAATCGTAAATCTGCTGTAATTCGAGAACTCACAGAAGAGACTACAGTACATAAAAAAGACCTTATATTTCCCCTATTTTTAATAGAAGGTTCAAATAAAAAAATTGAAGTTGGGTCTATGCCGGGTATTTACAGATACTCGCAAGATACATTGTTAGCCGAGATTGAATCTTGTTTAGAACTTGGCATTAAAACTTTCGATTTATTCCCAAGTATTCCGGAAGAAAACAAAGATAAAATTGCTTCTGAAAGCTATAGAGATGGCAACTTCTATCTAGAAACCATTAGAAAAGTAAAGGAACAATTGCCAGAAGCTTGTGTGATGACGGATATCGCCATGGACCCATACAGCTCTGATGGCCACGATGGTGTTTATGAGAATGGTGAAATTCTGAATGATGAAACACTAGAAGTTTTAGGCAAAATGGCTTTGGCTCAAGCGCAAGCTGGTGCTGATATTTTAGGCCCATCAGACATGATGGATGGCAGAGTGGAATACATTAGAGATTTATTGGATAATAATAAGTTTACTGATGTGTCTATTATGTCTTACACTGCAAAGTATGCAAGTGCATTTTACGGACCTTTTAGAGATGCGCTAGATTCTGCTCCAAAGTCTGGTGACAAGAAAACCTACCAAATGAATCCTGCTAACAAAAGAGAAGCTTTAATTGAAGCTGAACTTGATTATGTTGAAGGAGCAGATTTTCTTATGGTTAAACCTGCTTTGGCTTACCTAGACATTATTAGCTTACTGCACGATAATTTCGATTTGCCAATTGCTGCTTATAACATTAGTGGAGAATACTCTATGGTAATGGCAGCTGCTCAAAATGGTTGGATTGACAAAGAGCAAGCGATGTTAGAAGTACTACTTTCTATAAGAAGAGCTGGTGCTAAAGTGATTCTCACCTATTTTGCTAAGGATTTTGCCAAACTTAATATTGGATAAAAAAGAAAAGTCTTTCCAGTAAACTGGAAAGACTTTTTTTATGATTTAGACTTGAGAAATCAAGTTGTTAAAAGCAATCTATAATCGTTTACTCTTATCGCTGTTGCCTCATTTAAAAGGTAAAATTTAGCGCTTGAATAGTCATAAGCTTCTACAGAATCTGCCAAATCTTGTCTCACAGGTTTTTGGTGTAAAAGATTAATTCTACTTTCAAGTTTTTCTTTACTATCAATTACCTCCAACTCGTATTTCATCTCCCACAAGCGATATTTCTGTTTTCCTTTTGCGATATCCAGTTCTTGCAAGGTGTTAAAATCATTCTCACTTTCTAATAATCTGATGATTTCACTACGTGTAATAGTTTTAAGGTTTTCTGTAAATTCTACAGCAAGTTCATCATCCATATTTTCTATTACCAACTGTATTTGGTCTGGTAATATAATGTAAGCGAGAAGTCCTAACTTGTATTTGTTTTTAAGAAAACTCAATGCATCGAATAAAAGCATATAGTGCTTTTTTTCTTTAAAAACGGGATGTTGTTTGTAAGTAGCAAGTTTGAATACAAAGTAGTTTTGATTGATATTCATAAAGTAGGGTTAAATTAACAGTCAGTTCTGTGTTACTTAAGTAATTTTAAGGCCTTCATTTTTAATTAAAACTAACAATGATAAAGCCTTATTTGCCAGATTAAGCATGAATAGTCTGGAAATACTTATATGTAAGTTTTATGCAAAAATCGGATAAAATTGCGATAGGTGATAAAATTATCCGCTAACAAATGTTACTAGGAATAATTTTAAAAAGAAAGGTAAAAAAAA
>PBYL01000039.1 GCA_002729595.1 Thalassovita sp.
TACAACTGGATTAAGAGCTTATTTCGAGCAAAACAAAAACAACTATTTGTGGGACGAAAGAATTGAAACTGTTGTGCTTGATGCTGCTAGTGAAGAGGCTTTAAAAGCTGCTTCAGCTGAGTATGAATCAGGTTTGTTTGATGTAGAAATTCCTACTAAAGACATTGCCTTAAAGTTCGGTGAAATCCATTGGGGAGATAGCATTACTGATGAAGTTGATAAAGTGTTAAAGCAATTGAAACAAGATACTTCATTATTGGTGAAGCTAGAAGCTGGATATGTTAAAAAGGAAAAGGTGGAGTTGGCTTCGGTGAGATTAGAGAAACTAAAAGTATTCTTAACTGCTAAAGGTTTAGATTCTGCTAGAATTATAAGTGCAACAACAGCTAAACAAAAACTAAAGCAAGATGCTGATTTAGGTGGACACATGTTAATTAGTTTTTATTCAACAAATCCGGAGAAGTTAGAAGCAAAATTCAATAAAGAGAATCCACTACAACTTCAAATTGAAAAGCATACTTACGAAAAAGGGAAAGACAATATACCTGCAAATATCAAATGGGAAAAAGGATCATACACTTACTCTGAAGATAGTAGATTCTATAAAGTATATGTGAATAACATTATCCCGAAAAGCTCTAAGAAATTAGATGAAAACCGTGGACAGGTAATTTCTGATTATCAGAATTATCTAGAAAAACAGTGGCTGGATGGTCTTAAAGCTAAATACAAGATTGTAGTGAATGATGCACTGTTAGATAAACTTGCTGAAAAGAAAAATTAAAATGCTAGTAACGAATCGTGCAAAGATGTTACAAAACTGTTACATTAGTATATACACAAAATCAATAATAAAGACAGGTTGTGTTTTCTAAGATGATTAGTTTTAACTTTAAATCGCAATCAATATCTGATTAATTATGGCAAAAAACAAACATAAGGTTTTAGTGGTTGACGACGAGCCGGATATAGTTGAGATTTTAAAATACAACTTAGAAAAAGAAGGTTTCGAAGTTAAAACTGCCCCAGATGGTAAGAAAGGGCTTGAAATTGCCAGAAAATTCTTTCCAGAATTAATTCTACTGGATATTATGATGCCAGTAATGGATGGAGTAGAAACTTGCAGACAACTTCGAGAAATACCAGAACTCAGCAGTTCTTTTATTATTTTCCTTACAGCTAGAGCAGAAGAATATTCAGAAGTAGCCGCTTTTGATGTTGGAGCAGATGATTACATCACTAAGCCAATAAAACCAAGAGCTTTAATGAGTAGAATTAATGCTCATTTTAGAAGAGAGAACAAAAAGTCTAGCAAAGACACTGAAATTATCAAGATCGGCAAATTCACTATCGATAAGTCTAGTTATACCTTACTTATTGAAACCGAGCAGGTTACTTTACCTAAAAAAGAATTTGAACTCTTGTACTTTTTAGCAGAGACTCCAAACAAAGTGTATGGTAGAGATGAGTTGTTGGCGAATATTTGGGGATCAGATGTTTATGTACTTGCAAGAACTGTAGATGTTCATATCAGAAGAGTGAGAGAGAAAATAGGAAGTGAGTTTATCAAAACAGTAAAAGGAGTAGGATACAAATTTGAGTGGCAAGAATAGATAAAACTTCTTAATGTCTATAATTTTTAAAAAATAACATTTGATTTTACTGTATTTCAAATGTTATTTTTTTTGTTTGCAAAAAATTACGAAAAGAATTTATGTTGATTAATGCTAAGGCAGTTTCATTTCTTCTGGGAGTTTGTGTAGCTGTAATAACTTTTATGTTTCTTTCTCTGCTTAATACAGTTTCTGGTACTGTGTTATTCGTTGCAGCAGCCATTTCATTTTCTTCAACTTTCATTTTATCTTATGTAGTACTAGAGTTTCTTGTTTTTAAAGAGATTCAAAAAGTCTATGCAAGTTTAGATAAGGTTACTAAGAAAGAACTAAGAGACTACAACAAGGGCAAAGAAGACGAAACAATAAACCCTATTAAAAAGATTAATCAACAAATAGCTGCTTATATCACCAAAAAGGAAAAAGAAATTGATGATTTAAAGCAGATTGAAGCTTACAGAAAAGAGTTTATTGCTGATGTTTCACATGAGCTTAAAACACCAATCTTTGCCGCACAAGGTTATGTTTTAACATTGCTTGACGGTGCAATGGACGACGAAAAAGTAAGACATCGTTTCTTGAAAAAAGCCGCTAAAAGTTTAAATGGCTTAGATGCTTTGGTACAAGATTTACTTACGCTTTCGCAAATAGAATCGGGTGTAATTAGCATGCATTACGAAATATTCGATTTACAATCGCTAGTGATGGATGTGTTTGAGCAATTGGAACGCAAAGCAGAGAAAAAAACCATCCAACTGAGACTCGAAAAAACCTTTGATGAAGGTGTTTATGTAAATGCTGATTATAACAGAATTACTCAAGTACTTATCAACTTAATTAGTAATGCAGTAAAGTATGGCAATTTTAATGGATGGGTTGCTGTAGCTTTAACTGAAACTAAAAAGAAAATTAAGGTTGAGATTAAAGACAATGGTCCTGGGATTCCTAAAGAACACATCGACCGTATCTTCGAGAGATTCTACCGTGTAGATAAAAGTAGGTCTAAAAAACAAGGTGGTACAGGTCTTGGTTTAGCTATTGCCAAGCACATTATTGAGGGGCACAATTCAAAAATTACCATCAAGAGCGAAATTAACGAAGGCACTGTATTCACATTTCACCTCGAAGCAGCTAACTAATTTTTAAATATTTCCTCCAATTTACGGCAGTTCAAAATAAAGCAATTTAACAGTTTTTAATATATAAAAGCTGTTAGATACTGTTTTTTACATTTTTTAACATTTAGGCAGTTTCCTCCCAATTTTTTAACATTATTTATCGATAATGTTTCTTTTCAGACCCTTCAAAAAAAAGTTTATTTGCAGTTAGGTATTAATAAACTCTGTAGATTAATATCTGAATCATTTTTATCGGAAATCTTTAACTAAAAATATTTTTACTGATTTTCAGAATTTAATTTTCTATTAAAATGAGTGAAACTTCAGCGATTGATATCAAGGAAATTAATGAGAAAATTAATCGGGAAAGTGCTTTTGTAGACATGATCCTGATGGAGATGAACAAGGTAATTGTTGGTCAAAAACATCTCACAGAAAGATTGCTTATTGGCTTACTAGCAAACGGACATGTATTGTTAGAAGGTGTTCCGGGTTTGGCAAAAACACTTGCTATTAACACATTGGCAAAAACTATAAATGCCAAGTTTAGTAGGTTGCAGTTTACGCCCGATCTTTTACCAGCCGATTTGCTAGGTACCATGATCTACAGCATCAAAAACGAAGAATTTATCATTCGTAAAGGGCCAATCTTCGCCAATTTTATTTTGGCAGATGAGATTAACCGTGCTCCAGCAAAAGTGCAAAGTGCTTTGCTTGAAGTGATGCAAGAGAGACAAGCGACTATTGGAGATACTACTTATCCGATGGAAGAGCCCTTCTTGGTAATGGCAACCCAAAACCCGATTGAGCAAGAAGGTACTTATCCACTTCCAGAAGCACAGGTTGACCGTTTTATGCTAAAAGTGGTGATCGATTATCCTAAAAAAGAAGAGGAGAGACTCATCATTAGACAAAATATATCTAAGTCTTTCCCTAAACCATCTACCATTCTAGAGGCTGAGCAAATTGTAAAGGCTCGCGAAGTGGTAAAAGAAGTGTACATCGACGAGAAGATAGAAAAGTATATTGTTGATATCGTTTTTGCTACTCGTTTCCCAGAAGATGCTGGCTTAGATAAACTAAAAAATCTGATTGGTTTTGGTGCTTCACCAAGAGCAAGTATCAGTTTGGCACTAGCAGCAAGAGCTTATGCTTTTATTAAGAGAAGAGGGTATGTGATACCAGAAGATGTAAGAGCTGTTTGCCATGATGTATTGCGCCACCGTATCGGTTTAACTTACGAGGCAGAGGCTGAGAATGTAAAAAGCGACGATATCATCAGAGATATTTTGAATGCAGTTGAGGTTCCTTAAAGTTTAATGTAATCGCATTAAATTTTTAATAAGCTTGATTAAGGCATATGGAAACTTCAGAATTATTAAAAAAAGTAAGAAAAATAGAGATTAAGACGAAAGGTCTTAGTCGAAACATATTTGCAGGGGAGTATCATAGTGCTTTTAAAGGCAGAGGAATGGCTTTTAGTGAAGTGAGAGAATACCAACCTGGCGATGATGTAAGAACAATCGACTGGAAAGTAACAGCCCGTCTCAATCATCCATATATCAAGATTTTTGAGGAAGAAAGAGAGCTTACCATTATGTTGTTGATTGATGTAAGTGGCTCTAAAGAATTTGGTACCAGACATCAGTTAAAGCAAGATTTGGTAACCGAAGTTTCTGCTGTTTTGGCATTTTCTGCGATTCAAAACAATGATAAAATCGGAGTGATTTTTTTTAGTGATCAGATAGAAAAATTTATTCCTCCTAAAAAAGGTAAATCTCATGTGCTTCGAATAATTAGAGAGCTAATCGATTTTGAGCCAGAGCATAAAACCACAGATATTGCCGGAGCTTTGCAGTATTTCTCTAATGTAATTAAGAAGAGAGCTACAGCATTTATGATTTCCGACTTTATGGATCAAGGTTTTGATCAGGCTTGGAGAGCTGCCAAAAACAAGCATGATTTAATTGCGCTTAAGGTGTTTGATATACGCGAGACAGAATTACCAGATGTAGGTTTTTTAAAGGTGAAAGATGCAGAAACTGGTAATGAAGTTTGGGTAGATACTTCGAGCAAAAAAGTGAGAAATGCTTACAAAGAAAACTGGTTACGTAGTGAAGCGTACGTGGAAGATTTATTTAAAAAGAGTGGTACCGATTACGCAAAACTTCGCACAGACTTATCTTATGTAAATCCTTTGATGAATCTATTTAAGAAACGAGAAGCTGGTTATTAAAAATGATGAAAAGCTTAAAGCTAACATATCTTTTAATATTAATTGCACTTGCATTTCAGTCTGCTGTTTTTGCACAGGATGTAAAGGTGAAAGCCATTCCTGATACCACAAACATTAGAATTGGAGAGCAAACCTCTGTTTTATTAGAAGCTGTAGTGCCTGAAAATACGAAAGTTCAATTTCCGCTACTTACAGATTCTTTAATGTGGGCAGTTGAAGTTTTAGGGCATTCTCCTATAGACTCAACTGTGAAAAATGGCGTAAAAACCTATCAGCAGAAAATAACTGTGAGTTCATTTGATAGTGGTTTTCATGCAATTCCACCTCAGCCATTTGTAATTATAAATAATGATGGTACAGTAGATTCTCTGTTATCAGATGCATTTTTATTGGGAGTTCACACGGTTGCTGTAGATACGACTCAGGCAATTAAAGATATTAAAGAACCCATACAAGCACCTATCACTTTTACTGAGATGATTCCTTATATCTCGATTGGGCTTGCAGTAATTCTATTAGGTTTATTAGGCTATTTCTATTGGAAAAAACAACAGTCTAAACCTAAGGTTGAGAAACAAGAACCAGTTAAACCTCGTGAACCTGCTCATATTATCGCTATAAGAGAATTGAACCAACTCAAAACTGATGAGGTTTGGCAAAAGGGGAAATATAAGGAGTATCACAGTAGACTTACAGAGATTTTAAGAAGATATATTGAGTATAGATATCAAATTCCGGCATTGGAGCAAACTACTGATGAAATTATTAGAAGTTTCGATTATACCGGAAATTTGGATAAAGAAACCATTGAAAAACTAGCGCAAACTTTCAGGTTTGCCGATTTGGTAAAGTTTGCCAAAATGCATCCGCTGCCAGAAGAAAACGAACGCAGCCTGAAACAAGCATTTAATTTTATTGAGAATACAAAACTCGAAGCAAAACCTGAGGAGAAAAATACTACTCAGACTACAGCTTCATAGAAGGATTATAGAAGAAGCAGATCATGACAACAAACTGGAATGATATAACTTTTGATCAACCGGGATACTTTTATCTCCTGTTATTGCTGTTGCCTGCTTTTATCTGGTATGTGTTGTACAGGAAAAAATCTCATGCCACACTACAGGTTTCAACAACAGGTATTTTAGCCATTGCAGGCAAGTCATACAAACATTATCTAAGGCATTTACCAGCGATTCTAAGAGCTTTAATCTTTGTTTTATTGGTAACAGTACTGGCAAGACCTCAGTCGCTAGATAGTTGGGAAAATACCAGTGTAGAAGGTATTGATATCATTATTACAACAGATATTTCTGGCAGTATGCTAGCAAAAGATTTTGACCCAGACAGATTGGAGGCGTCGAAAGAGGTGGCAAAAGAATTTATAAAGAACAGACCGAATGATAGAATTGGTTTAGTGGTTTTTAGTGGCGAGAGTTTTACGCAATGTCCATTAACTACAGATCACAGTGTATTAATTAATCTATTCGGAGATATTAAAAGTGGAATGATAAAAGATGGTACCGCTATCGGTATGGGTTTGGCAAGTGCGGTTAATAGGTTGAAGGAGAGCGATGCTAAAAGTAAGGTGATTATTTTATTGACAGACGGAGTAAATAACTCTGGTTCAATCGCACCACTTACCGCAGCAGAAATTGCAGAGAAGTTTAATATAAGGGTTTATACCATCGGTGTAGGCTCGCAGGGAACGGCACCATTTCCAGTTCAATCTCCTTATGGTGGAATACAATATGTAGATCAGGAAGTGGAGATTGATGAAGAAATTCTTCAGCAAATCGCCGAAATGACGAAAGGAGAATACTTTAGAGCAACTGATAATGAGAGTTTGGTAGAGGTGTACAAAAAGATAGATCAGTTAGAGAAGTCTAAGATAGATGTAACAGAGTTTAGTAAGAAAAAAGAAGAGTTTCTGCCCTTTGCAATATTGGCGGTGTTTTTACTGCTAATCGAGATTTTATTTAGAAATACCATACTGAGGACAGTACCTTAAAGAATAGAAGAAATTATGTTTAGGTTTGAGAATCAGGAGTTTTTGTATGCGCTGTTTTTGTTGCCTGTAATGCTTGTTTTTTTCTGGTTTTCAGGAAGAAAGAGGAAAAAGGCACTTAAAAGAATGGGAGAAATGGAGGTAATTCAAGGTTTAATGCCAGAATTATCTTTTACCAGACCTATTATCAAAAATGCATTTTTAATATTGGCATTTATCTTTTTGGTGTTTGCTATGGCGAATCCGCAAATAGGTTCTAAGCTAGAAACTGTAAAGCGAAAAGGGGTGGAGATTATGATCGCAATTGATGTTTCGAACAGTATGCTTGCTGAAGATATTAAGCCAAATAGACTGGAGAGAGCCAGAAGAGCTATTAGCCAGTTAGTTAAGAAGTTACATAATGATAAAATAGGCTTGGTTGTATTCGCAGGTGATGCTTATATTCAATTACCCATTACCACCGATTATGCTGCTGCTCGTATGTTTTTGCAAAGCGTAAATACCAAAATTGTTCCTGTGCAAGGTACAGCAATTGGTAAAGCAATTGAATTGAGTATGGGTTCATTCACCTCAGATCAAACCAAAAACAAGGCTTTAATCATTATTACAGATGGTGAAAACCACGAAGATGATGCGATAACTATGGCTTCTAAAGCTGCTGAAGAAGGTATTATTGTGCATACAATTGGTATGGGATTACCACAAGGTGGACCAATTCCAGTCTACAATCAATATGGTCAGAAAGATTATAGAAAAGACAATGCAGGCAATATAGTAGTTACCAAGCTGAATGAGAACATGCTACAACAAGTTGCCGCTGCTGGAAGTGGTTTGTATGTAAGAGCAAATAATGCCGAGACTGGTTTAGATATGCTCTACGACAAGATTAATGAGATGGATAAAGAGGAGTTTGAGTCTAAAGTATTTGCAGATTACGAAGATCGTTTTCAGCCTTTGGTATTGCTAGCAATCGTTTGTCTCTTAATCGAATTTATCATTTTGCCGAGAAAGAACAAGATACTAAATAAAATCAACCTGTTTAAATACAGAATCTAAAGTATTGAATTCATGAAAAAATTATCAATCAAAAAAGATTATTTTACGAGAAGTTTAACCGGAATGCTCATCATTCTAGGTTTTGCTTTTAATGGATTTGCTCAGGAAGATAGAAAATATATTAGAGAGGGGAATGATCATTACGAAGCACAAGATTATGAAAAAGCGCGTCAATCTTATTTAAAAGGAGTTGAAGCGAATGCAGAGTCTTATGCATCATCTTTCAATCTTGGAGATGCTTTATATAAAAGTGGTCAGTACGAAGAAGCGGCTACTCAATTTGAGATGCTAAGCCAAACAGCCGAAAGTAAAACGGATAAGGCTAAGGCTTTTCATAATTTAGGTAATACCTATCTCGAAAGTGAAAAGTATCAAGAAAGTGTAGAGGCTTACAAAAATGCACTTAGAAACAATCCTGCTGATGAAGATACACGCTATAATCTGGCTTATGCGCAACAAAAGCTAAAAGAACAACAGCAACAACAACAAGATAAACAAGACCAAAATCAGGATCAGAATAAAGATCAGAATCAGGAAAATCAAGATCAACAGAACCAAGATCAGCAAGATCAAAACGATCAAAATCAAGATAAAGAAAACGAGCAAAACGAACAGAATCAAGACCAGCAGAACCAAGATAAACAAGACCAAAATCAGCAGAATCAGGATCAGCAACAAAATCAAGATCAGGAAGGGCAACAACAAGCGCCTCCACCTCAAAAACAGGGGATTTCTAAAGAAGATGCTGAGCGATTGCTAGAGGCTTTGCAAAACCAAGAGCAGGAGTTACAAGAAGATTTGAAGAAGAAAAAAGCAA
>PBYL01000040.1 GCA_002729595.1 Thalassovita sp.
CGGTGGTGCTTTTATTGGAGGAGGAAATATGATCAGAAAAGTGATCCAGCAAATGACATTGGAAGGAGAAGCAGCAGAAAAGCTGTTGATCAAAAGGCATTTTGTGCCGGTGGAATTTTCCATTACCGAAAATGGGCAGTATAAGACCTTCAAAGAGAAAGTGCCGCATAGCAGTTGTAAGGTAGTGGGAGTTATCATTACCCACGGTGCCCCGGATCAGAAAATACACCATAACCGGGTATATGTCGGCAGTGCCCAGGATACCTACATCAATCAGGCGTTGGTCTGCGGTTTGCGGGATGACCTGATCGGAAGCCAGCCGGTGGTGTACCGAATTGAAGTAAAGGAAGGTGAAAAGCTGTATTACGCCCAACCTAAGCGACTGGAAATGGCCGAACTTAAATTGAACGATCAGAAGGATAAATTCAAGGATCCTGTAACAGTTGAAATCAGAGATTTCTGGACGGATTTTAAGGAAGACTATTGGGTATGGGAAAGCAAGTATGCCGGATTGGGCATGGTAAAACTGGAAGTGCATCCCGCACCTGAGAATTATGGTGATGGTGGCATCAATGACGATGAAGAAGATGATTACTAAGCGATGATACTGGGAGAATTAACTCTATTTAGCCCCAGGGGCATTGAGATGAAAACCGAAGTGATAGAACCCACTTCCATTTTCCGTGATCATGACCGCTTGAAGCAGGACCGTTACCTGTTCAACTTTGATACCAACTGCAACTTCAATGAGATTGAACTGAATGAGCCGATCCCGAATCTGCCCATTCATCCCTTGGATATAGAAATCAGTGGAGATTATGTGACCGGTGCATTTAAAGATGCCGGGTATACCTCCGGGCCTTATCAAGTAAGGCTCTGGTTGATGATTGATGAAAATCCTGAAGTGCTTAAGAATGACTGAAGAATTAGCCATACGATACATTCCCCAAAGGGTGCAGGAAAGAGGCTTTCAAATCTATCGCTTGGTATTTCAGGATTTAAACCTGGAGCCCCAGCAGGAAATCAGGCTGGCTGCCTTTAACGAACTCTGGATTTTGCTGGAAGCCGAATCCGGTATCCGGATCAGCTCGGACTTTGGCGAGTACGATTACAACAACCCAAAGCTTTCGGAAAACATTCATGAGCATGCGGACAGAATTGAAATCCTGAACCAATCATCTGTGCCCAGAAAAGTAAAGTTTATCCAGGTTATCTTAAAATGAGTGATATGGAAGCTGATAGAATACGAAAACCCGGATCGGTGCGACTGACCGATGAGCAGTACGAAGAAATGGAAGCACTGGGACTAGAGAATGAGAGTGCTTATGTGAAGTACAAATTAAGCGGAGCACAGAAGCATCTGCAGGTGCTGAGAGATAGCCCTACCCAGAATGGGGAAGAAAAACCGGGTCATATAAAAACTACTGCTGAATCAGTAGAAGATAAGTCTGCTTACGCCAAATCACTGGAAGACAAGCTGACATTGCAGAAGCTCTCATTAGAAAATGAGCAGCTCAAACAAAAGCTGGAAGAAATTTCCAGAAGTAAAGAGGAATCCCTCAGTGGTATTCACAACCAGGTAGAGGGGTTATTAAAAGATGAATTGCTCAAGCGGGATTTTGATACTTTAAAAAAAGAAAATGCCGGTTTGCTCAAGGACATAGAAAAGTTGGAGAAGGAGCTGGAAAAGTCCGAAGAAGCCCTGGAAGAAAAATCTGGTGAAATTGAAGAACTGGTCAAAAAACTCAGCCTGGTAGAACTGGGCAAGGTGCTTTTGCCGGGTGCCATTAATGGGCTGGCCACCAAGTATCCTAAAGAAATGCAAGGACTGGCCAGCACTCTGGGAAGCCTGAGCGGGGAAGATGTGAAGCAATTGCTCCCTGCAGCAAGTCTGTCTGAAGAGCAGCAAAACCTACTCAACATCGCTGAGTATTTCCGCGAGCTTTTTGACGATGAGCAGTTTGAGCAAGTCGTGCAGATGGTCAGCCAGCTTGGTGAGCAGGTGAAGGAAGATGAAACGATGATCAGCAAGGTCATCTACTATCTCAATCAAATGAGCAAGATCAGAAAAGCTCAAAAGACCCCCAATCAAGAAAAGCAAAATGAGCAAGTATAATGGAAGAATACAACTTCAATATCAAACTGAAAGCTAAAAACCAGGTGGAAGCGGGTCAGGTCAAAAAAGCTTTTGAAACTATGGTATCCACCTTTCAAGCCGAGGGCATCATCAAAATGGAGAAGATTTTCAAATCGGATGCCTTTGTGCGCAATGTGGTGAAGATGAAACTAGGAATTAAAAAGTAATGGCAGTACCAGCTATAGCATATAAAGCCGGGCAACTCGCATGGCAGAACCGCCCCCGAATCAGCATCAGCAGCCAGGTGACCTCTACTATTTTAGCAGTGGGTGCCGCGGCTGGGGTGTTTCTGGGAGTGAGGGCTGTGGTAAAAAACTTTAAACAAGGCATTCGGGAAAATCAGGCCCTGACCGAAGGCAACCCGGCCGCTTTTGCCACTCAACTCAAAATGGCTTTTGAGAATGACAACTATTTCGGCTGGGGCACTGATGAAGAAGCTGTATTTGCCGTACTGGAGACCATACCCACTAGCTCGGTTATGAACAAAGTGCAGCGGGCGTACCGTGATCTCTACGGACGAAACCTGGCTGCAGACCTGAAAGAAGAACTCTCTTCTGAAGAGTTTGCTACTGCATTACAGATTATTAATTCAAAACCCTGATCATGATGACCAATACACGAAAACGCAATACAAAATCAGCATCAGTAAGACGAAAACAACCGGTACCCAAACAAAAGGCAGGTGTTCAACGAAAATACATCATCTATGGCCTGGGAGCCGGGGCAGTATTGGGCGGTGGTTATCTCTTGTATAATTATTTGCAAGACCGAGCGGTGATGCAACGTGGACAAGGACTTACAGTCAACAATATCATCCCAGCATTGCCTGCCTCAGTCCCCCGAACCACAAGCAGTAGTTCCTTTCCACTAAGAAGCGGATCAAGAGGCGAACTGGTGAAACAGCTTCAACAAGGTTTGCTCAGGTTGGGCGGTGAAGCAGCCGGTCATATCCGCAGCACGAGCATCCGTCCGGATGGCACTCCTGATGGAGTGTTTGGTGGTGGAACAGAAAAAGCACTACGGGCAGCAGGCTATTCCACGTCTGTTTCGGAAAGCACCTTTAGCAAAATTGTAAGGAGCAACCCTGCTGCTCAAAGTAGTGCCGGCAGCAGCAAAACAGTAGCTGACGAGCTGATCAAAGCAGCAAACAGTCAGAACCTTTTTGCTGCCCTCAATGCCTTAAAGCAAATGCAAAACACCAGCGATTACCTGGAGGTAAGAAGTCATTTTGATACTGCTCGGGTCGGTGGCGTAAGGGTAACCAGTCCGGTCAATGCGTTGCTTAGTGTGGCCTTCAAAAACAATGAACCGGCCAAAGTGAAGATCAGGGCCGAGTTTATCCGGATAGGCTTGAAACAATCACCCACTGGCACCTGGACATTGTCCGGTCTTGGGACGTTGGAAACCATGCAAGACCTGCAACGCTATTTAAAAAACAGCCGGGTACTCGATGTGGCTATTACCCATAAACCTACCATGCTGCGCAATGGGAAAGGCGACTATATGTTGCCAGCCATTCCCCCTAAAACGGTGGTAGGCTACCTGGCCAATAATCATAAGGGTATAGCCCAGATCATTACCGAAAATGGGGTAACGGTATATGCCCCTTCACAAAACTTAAAACTGATATAACAATGAACAAACTCAAACAATGGATGAAAACAAATGTGGTTCCTGTTATCAAGTGGTTATGGAACTACCTAAAAGTATGGAGAGAATTATCCTCCATCCTGGTAGCGCTCTTTCTCTGGGCCAATAGTGCTTGGTTTCTCAGAAAAATAGATCCAACTGCCGCGACTTATGATGCCGGGGTATTCCAA
Organism: Thalassovita sp.; assembly: GCA_002729595.1. Classification (GTDB taxonomy): domain Bacteria; phylum Bacteroidota; class Bacteroidia; order Cytophagales; family Flammeovirgaceae; genus Chondrinema. The sequence continues at coordinate 3,958 of PBYL01000040.1, forward strand.
ATCTACTTGTTCGCTATCATCGGGCTGTTCCTTTTGCACGGAATAGTACGCATACTCATGAAGCTGATCTGGCCGACATCAGATCATTATCTTGATTCACAATTTGCTCAGGACTTTAACACCATCACATCATGGCAAAAGCTAAAACTTTCTACGTTTATCTTCTTTGCTTTCTTGTTTGCTGCAGTGCTGCTGGCCAGAACCCTGTAGGGCCTTTTGATATCAACCCTCAGCAGCATGCAAGTACTGCTGAGCTAAAAAATCAAATGAGGCAAAGACTCCAGCAAGTCTATCTCAGCCAGGTAGGTGTCCGTGAGCAAGGCGGAGCAAACCGGGGCAAACAGGTGGAGCAATATTTAGCTTCCGTAGGTTTTGGTCCGGGATTCAGTTGGTGCGCAGCTTTTGTAAGCTGGTGTTACCAGCAGGTGGATGTGGAGCACCCGCAAAGTGCATGGGTGCCGAGCTATGCCAGCAGGCATCACCTGATTTATAAAAGGGGTGAATTTTTAAAGCAGACACCTAGAGTTGGGGATGTGTTCCTGATTTGGTATGAGCGCCTCAAGCGTCCGGCTCATATCGGTTTTGTAGATCAATGGCAGGATACATGGGTAATCACGGTGGAAGGAAACACCAATGATGATGGCTCAAGAGAAGGTGATGGTGTATATCGCAAGCGCAGAATCCAGCGACAAGTGTGGGCGGTAAGCGATTTTGTAGATCAGTAATGCTCAGCAAAACCAGAAACATATTGCGCAGCAAAGGCTATCGGCTCTTTGAAAAGCCCTACGAGCTCAATATCGTAGCCTACCGGAGCAAGTATGTCCGCAGCAACCGTTTTGACGATGAAATTCATGTGTTTTATAAGAACGAGCTGGGTCAATGGGTCTACCATGTGTTCCAGGCTACCACCGATCCAGGGCAATATTGGCTTGACAATCCTATGCATCCACAAGGCACAGCTTTTCTCAAGAAGGGACAATATGTGAATGCCTATGCCATAGGACTGCATCGTGGTATTTACGAGGCGGTGGTTCAGGTAGAAGATGTTACTGTTATTCGTGATTATGATCGTAAAGGTATTTTTAATTGGTTTGAAAGCGGTTCCCCTGACACTGGTAAGTTCGGGATCAATATCCACCGAGCCAGACAATCTGGATCAGTGAAGGTTATTGATAGTTTCTCCGCTGGATGCCTGGTCTTTGCCAACACCGAAGATTACGAATTCTTTATGAAGCTGGCCAAAATCCATCGCAGTATGCATGGTAACCGTTTCACACTGACCCTGATTGACTTTCGGGATGAGCGCAGAAGAACCCTGAGCCTTGCCGCCTGGACTTCCATGATTGCTTCATCGGTAGCCGTAGTAGCCAATTCTTTTATTAACTCCAGACGCTATGAAGTTATCTAAAAACACAAAGAAGGCGGGACTGGCTCTGATTGGCTCTATGGCTGGGTTCTTGATGGCTAAACAGTTGAAAATTGAAGACTATTACCCGTTCATTTTGCTGGGTGGATTCTTGGGTAATACCATTGGCGAAGAGCTGATCCCGGAGGAATGCTATCCGCAGAATACCCTGGGGTATATAGACCGTAATGGACAACTTAAACTCATTCAGCTATGAAACTTGATCTTAATAAATTGTATGTGGTATACAAACCAACCCCGCATTCCGAAAAAGCCGATGTGTTTGATGGCCGACCAGATTCTCTAGCAGGACTCTTTCGTCAGGTGCAGGGCGGATTGAAAATAGAACAAGTCCACACCATCTATACCACACCTGCAGAGGCGGAGAAAGAAGCAATCCGCTTGCTCAAAAAGCCCAAAAAGAAAAGGCGCAAGCTTACTACACCAATTAAAAAGGGGCAAAGATATGCCATTTTCGGCAGTGAGGTCAAAGCTAGCGATAAATACCGGGTACAATCCAAGCCCAAAGTCTACCGGACGAAAAAAGAAGCAGAAACTGCACTCAGGCAGATGCTCAAAAAAGGTTGGAAGCGGTCGGAACTCAAAATTTTGAAATACTGATGAAGAAAAAAGTAGTCACATCGGGAAACAAGCCAATAGATAAGAAAGTGCGCTATGCGGTGTTCAATCGCAATGATCGTCTGATTAGCAAAGGAATGTACACCGCTAGCGAGATTCAGCAGTACCTCAACCAGAAAGCGCAGGAAGGCAAAAACTACTACGCCATTGAACTACAAGGGCTCAGCCGGAAGCTTACGGCAAAGGAGTTGAAGCCTTTGGAAAATAAGCTTAAAAATGGAGAAGATAGTTTTCCTACCAAAGACCTGACTGATTTGAAATCCCTGCTTAAAATCCTGAAAACCAAAGCCGCCTGGGAAGGCATGATCAAAGCTTACCACTTTGATACCGCCCTTCGTGAAGAAATCCCTTTGAGTATCTGGAAGAAAATGGGAGGAGATACGTTGTAACATGGAGAAAGCTGCATCCCATACCAACCCTCAGTCATCCTCGGCCCGGATGATGCCCATAGCCCTCCAAGATGAAGAAGCGCCAAAAATCAAGGCCTACTACAAATACGAGCTGGCCGAAATGTACCACGTCTGCACCAAAACCTTCTCGGCCTGGATCCATATGTATTTTGAGGAATTGCAGCAGTTCGGTTATACCAAACACACCAAGCTCCTTCGCCCGGAGATTGTGAGGTTTTTGTTTGAGCGGTTAGGGGAGCCTTAGTTTACCTAAGAACTCACCCAGTGATGTGCTAAACCGCTGATCAATAAAAATGCTATTATATTCAAAATAAGACTGAGAACTATGATTTCCTACATCATGGAATGTTGCGATACCCGAAAGTGCTTCGGCTACGAAGCTACTCATCGTATTAGTTAGAAATCCATTCAATAAAAATTAGACAAGAGCACTAATATGCTCCTGCCAAAGTTAGATCTTCAATGGGTGCAGTAGGTGCGTCCCTCTTGACAGCACTGATTCCATTCTCCATACCTGATCGAGTCACATACATCTCACTACGACCAATGATTTCACCATTGATAGCCTTTAAGTTAAAATAGTATTGGCCATTGACAGATTGTCTTCGATCATACCTGCTATCATAGGGAGCATTGGATTTGACTGAAGCTATGCCATTCAGACACCCTTGTTTGGTTTTGTACCCCTCACCATTCAGGATAATCTCACCATTTTTTGCTCTTAACCGATAATAATATTCGCTGTTGGCCGAGCTTTTGAATACTTGAAATTTTGGATTTTGCATAATTTTTTGAATTTTAAAGTTAAGAATGCTCTCACCCTTATACCAAAATCATTATAAACGCTTTTTGGTATAGCTTTATGAGACCCTAGTGAACTGGCAGGAATACGAAGACGAAACCACAGAAGATATCATCGAGTATATCAAAATGAAAGAAGATGATGGCTTTGAAGAAGCTGCACAAGCTGCCTTCCATGTGTTCTGTTTTCGTTTTGGTGAGGATCTGGTAAGAAAATGTGAGGTCATATGTAAAAATAATGGCCTTGATAAGCATGTGGCGGCCATGATATCACAGAGAACTTTTCACCGTTTTTGGAAATATCCTAAATATAACCATGAAAAATCAAGGGCAGCTGATTATGATACAGGTGTTAAATTTTATCTCTACAGAATTGCCCAAAGAGAACTGCTTAATTGGCTAAATGAGCAAAATTCTCCTTATACCGGTGAAGAAGAAATTGTTTGTGAAATGCCTGAGCCTGATTACAATAACTATGCTGTTGAAAAAAGGGGAGTTCTTAAAAAGCGGTATGAGATTGTTAAGAAGGCGCTTGATAGACTTTCCGAAAAACACCGAATTATATACTTAACTTATGAAGCGCATTTCGTAGAAGGGCATAACCTGCCTGGGCACTTGTTAAAAAGACTACGAGAAGAGCTTAATCTAACACAGAGCTCCGTCAGGTTTTACAGACATCAGGCAAATGAAAAAATAAAGGAGTACATAGAGATATATGGCTAAGGATAAGAAACATATCACTACCGATAATATTAATGAATGGCTTGGTTCTCTTGGCTTCCTCTTTCCAAGGGATCATCGTGAATTAGGTCGGTTTGATAAGCTGTATAAAGAATATGACCATGAGTTATCAGGAGATATACTCGATCCCAAGAAAATAATGGCAGGAGATTTTGAGAATATCCAGGTAGATGGGAGTGTGGAAGATCAAGGGACGACTCAAAGCTGGAGGATGGCCGCCAGGAATTTCGAGAACATTCCGGAACATATTTTGAAGAAAATGAAGCGCAATCAAGACAATGGAGATACCGATTCAGAAGAAGAAACAAATTGAGCAGTTTACTGAATTCATTGTACGTGATTATTCAAATGGATATGTTACCGATCTCGAAAGTATAGCCCTTATAGAGGATATTCCTTGTTATTATGATCACTATGAAAAGTTCTTTGATGGCATGTTGCTATTTGATGGATCCAAATTCCACATTCATTTAAATATTGATCGTGGCAATGCACCTCAATCGAAGAGGAGCCGATTTACCTGGGCACATGAGCTTGGTCATTATTTTTTGGATGAACATCGTGAGGGCTTAAGGTCAGGCAAGTTCAAACCACATCCTTCTTTTACGAACCTGGTAAGAAATAATTTGATAGAAATAGAAGCCGATTATTTTGCTACCTGCCTTCTCATACCAGCCTATAAACTTAGAGACGCATCTCCTGGTAAGGGATTTTCATTTGAAACGGTTATCAATCTATCTGATACATTTCAAACTAGTATACTGGCCATGCTTATTCGTTTTGCCGAAGTTGGGTTTCA